>JAISWR010000090.1 GCA_031270985.1 Bacteroidales bacterium
TCAACCTGTCGGTGATCAGCCGCAACGACCTGATGTCTCTCACGGAAGAATGTGCGAAGGTAACCGGTATCCCTTACCTGATGGACTGCTATCGCGAAGAAGCGTTGCAAATCCTGAAAAAGTAAATCCGCTCATCCGGTCAGATTGTTCCGGGGATTCATGCGAGTCCCCGGATTTTTTTGTTCTGGGCATGTCGTATAATTTGGTGGCACAAGTCCGCTATGGAGGTTGGCAGTTATCCACTTCAAATTTTATAAAAACCGGCAACCGGTTGTCGGTTTAGTCGTAAGTTCCGCCTCCTCCTTGCTGGATGCTGGTGGGATTTACTCTTTTGGAGCGACCCTCTTTATAAGTTCCGCCTCCTCCTTGCTGTGCCGCCGTCGGACTTTTTGACCTGCCCTCTCTGTAAGTTCCGCCGCCGCCCTGTTGCACGTCTGCGGGGTTGAGGCTTTTGGCTTGTCCCTCTTTATATGTTCCGCCGCCGCCTTGTTGCTGATCGGATGGTTTGGGTCGGGTAAATGTGCGCTTATGCCCTTTAAATGAAGACGCCATGCGGTCTGTATTATTGCGTTCGGCATTTTTCCGGCTGGCTGCCATTCGTTTTTTTACCTCTTTGGCGCGCTGTTTCTCTATCTTGTCAATATCGCTTTTCCGGCTGAACCACCGTTTCAGGAAGAACTCCTTTTCCACGCTATGGTTTTTGTCGGAAGCCGCCAAATTGGTTTTCATCCTTTCCTGCATTTCTTTCGATTGCAGCGAACGATGTTGTTCCAGCGCGTCCCGATAGGTCTTATCTTCGGCTTTTTTCTCGGCTTTTTCCTGTTTTGCTTTGGCCGCCTCGGCTTTTTTCTCCACGGGGGAACGATAATCTTTACGTGACGAGCGTTCAATAGCTTTCATACTTGCCGACTTTTTCACGTTGCCGTATTTTTTCGAACTGCTGCAAGATGGGGATGTTACTGCTATCATTAGCGCCATGACTGCGTACAGTGTCGTGAAAAGGTATCTGCAATATGTGTTATGTCTATTCATGTGGTTCGTATATATTATTATACGGTTTTTTTTCGGAAATGTTTCAAACACGCCAGTACTCCTTTCAGCATACGGATACCGTATTTTTCAAGCGTCTCCGGTTCATATCGCACCACTTTGACGAGCGCTTTGCCGGCTTCGATGTAAGGCGTCAGAAACTCATCTTCCGGCTTTGCCGCTATCACCTCGTAGCCTCTCCCTGTCAATTCGCAGGCAATGGCTAAACCACTCTGGGACGAGTTGTTCGCCGCTATCTTTTTCCCGTTGGATGGGGCTTTGGCAAACACCGCCGCCTGTGACGCATCAAGTATCAACCTTTTTTGACGGCGCGGATTGTTACGACGGCACCTACCTGATTTCTGTGGCAGATGCGTTCGCAGGGCACATGGCAGAGATAACAGGGCGTGGCGGGAATCACCAGCTCGCCGGTCGCTCAGCAACAGTTCGAGCGATGTACGCCGTAACAACAGCAGTTCCTCACCCGATGCGGCCATATCTATTCCTTCCGCAGGCAACGTAGTGCATGCAGGCAATATTTGCCCCGTCTTCATACTATCCTGATGTTCATGACGGGCGCAAAGGTAATGCTTTTGTGTCGGATATTCGAGATAATTCGGATGACTTATTATTTCAAAATGCGCATTGACGCGCAACCGATTGACAATGAGCGCTTATCATGAGGGAGTATGTTCCGCATAGCGCCACTCCACGGATTTTACTTTAACAAATGGTATCATCTCCCAAAATGTGGGCATCAGCCAAATCGACCCGCTTAAACGGCACTGCACGCCGATAAACAAATCCGGAACAGCCGGATGAAAAATGCAATATTGCCATTATAAGTCATTGTATATCAACGCTAATAATATTTTTGTAAAAAAATTTTGATTTTTTCATGATTTTTTTTGGTGAAATGAAAATTTATGCCGAACTTTGTAGAATTAGGTTTAATTTAAAATCATGCATATATGAAACACATCACATAGATAAAATTTTCTGTGGCAACCGGCTTATAATAATCAACCATTCTATCTCTCAAATCTTCGGATATATTTGATTAAAAAGGTTCTATATTTACGGATATGCTTTTTGTCAAGGTACCGTCGGACGTATAAAATCTGAGATATTTGAATGAATTGTAGAATGCCGCAAAACCATCGTTTCCGGATACAGCGATACGGGTTTTGTTTTAAGCGCGGTTGCCGTTAAATCGACTTCTCGTGGAAATCCGTAATAACAATATCTCCATTTTTTATTGATGAGCAACCAATTAATAATAAGACAGATAGCGCTATAATGTTTTTCATGATAAAGATATATTTACATATTGATATTGAATAAAGAATAATGGAGGAAATATAAAATGACATTCATCTTCTATTCCCCATTATTTATTGCATGTTTCAGTTGCAACATGATTAGGATTCCGCACCCTGTCTGCGGTTTCTTCGGGACAGCTATCATAGCATTTGAAAAAATGGATGTTGTTCGACAATGGTATAAATATTTTATAATTTAACGCCGCAAATTCATTACCCCGTCCGATTACCTGCGACACATAAACAGACGGACGCCGGAACGCCACCTCACCCTTCCTGTCCTGCGGACACATAAAAGGGAACTGTCATTTTTGCGCTAAGTCTCCCTGTCCGTGGAAAGACAGGAAAACCCGAAGAGGGGGGTGTTTCTTCAAAAACGGTTATCTTCGCCGACAAGACCTCCTGTTTTTTGGGGAAGTCCGAGCAGTGCGCGGAAGAAACCATTCAATTTTGCTGCTCCTCCAGCGCCGTCTTTTTTCTCCTATTCGTCACTTGCCTGTCCCTGTAGCGACCGCTCGTTCCTGCCTGAGCGGCATACGACCACTCTCTCTGCAAGCCTTGCAGGGAGAGCGGTATCGGTATATGTGTAACGTTCGGGCATTTTGCTCATTTTTATCAATGATTAGAGGGTGCAGCATCATATAAAGATTGCGGAACGTAAAAAAGAGTTTATATCGCTACTTGCACCTGCAATCCGAATTTTTCCATCCGGCGGGCTATTTTGTGCAACGTTTGCGAGGACGCTTTGCGTAGCGTGTTGGCGGGCGTGTCCCTGTCAATCGTGTAAATCATCAGTTGTTTCGGGCGGATGGCGAGCACAGCCTGTTCCCATGCATCCAGTTCTTCGGGCGTGGTGTTGTCCACAGGTTTCCCGTCGCATGTGCCGTGCACGAACATGGTTTGGATGATACACTGTCCTTCAAATGACTGCAAACGGGCGATCAACTCCGGCACAGATATATCGGCGGCGGGGCGATTGATGCGTGCGATGGTGGATGCTATGCCCGAATCCATTTTCAGGATGGGACGGTCGGTTTTTTGCAGGGCGGCAATAACATCCGCATGGTGCAGCATGGTGGCGTTGGAGAGCACGGAAATTTTTGCCGACGGAGCGTACCGGTTGCGCAGTTCGATCACGTCATCCACAATGGCGGGAAACTGTGGATGGACAGTGGGTTCGCCGTTACCGGCAAAGGTGATGGAGTCGGGTATGCTGCCTGTCGTTTGCATTTCCGCAAGTTTTTGCATCAGGGCGGCGCGTATTTCCGCTCTTCCGGGGAGTTTGCTGCGGCTTTTACCGTCCCTGTTCCAACCGCATTCGCAGTAAATACAGTCAAAATTACAGTATTTGCCGTCGGGCGGAAGCAGATTCACGCCCAGCGATACGCCCAATCTGCGACTTTGTACGGGGCCAAAAACCAGGTGATGAAACAATGTGGACATATCTTTTTATATAAATATACGCAAATTGGCGGGAAAAACAGCGTTGTAGCATCAACATTAAAATCTTTCCTTCCATCTGTAGCGTTTGGAAGTATCGCCGATACGGTATACCAGCATTATCTCCTGACTCCCTTTGCTGAGCGTACGGATAGAGCCGAAGTTATATTCGTAAGCATATCCGATGTAGATATGTCCTGTGCGCACGCCTATCGTCACGGACGCTATGTTGGGCGTCCTGTACGAAAAAGCCAGCCATGCATCTTCATTTTTGTAGATAAACCGTGTGGATATTTCCGCCTGATACACTTTGTTAGAGGTCATCTTTGCCAAGAAAGAGGGTGCAAAAGAGAATGCCGTCCGTCCCAAATCAACCGTTGTCCCGCCCAGCAGGTAATAATGACGGTACAGGATATAATTGTAGTCAAATTCCTTGAAATGGAAAGAACGCTGGAACAGGTTGGAAGCGGTTATTCCGATGTAGTGGTCTTTATGCCGGTACATAACGCCCAATACGGCATCCGGCACGTATGTGAGATTGCTGAAACCTTCCGCAATCAGTGGTTCGTATTCGTTAAATTCGAGGCGTTTGGCGTCAATACTGGTTTGCGACAGCGCGCCGGATAATCCCAGCGAGAGAGAGGAATATCTCATATCAATATGGTAAGCGTACGTAAACTGTACGCCTACGCGCTGCACCAATCCGTTGATGTCGCTGAATACCAGACCGCCCAGTCCTATACGTCCGCTTTGTCCGCGCAACAGTTTTCCGTTGTTCACGCGATTTCTTCCTTTCAACAAACGTCCGTTGGCGCTTGCCATGAAGGTCTTCGGTGCGTTGCGGACGCCCATCAAATAATCGTGCGCCGAAATACCGATTCTGGTAGTTGCGTCTGCACCTGCCAGCGCAGGATTCACCACAAACCCGTTGATGGCATACTGACTGTACACGGGCGACTGTTGCGCAAAGGAAGAGTGTCCCGCCATGCATATTATTCCTGCAACACAGGCGGCTCTCCATATTTGAGTTACATCACTCATCTAATCACTGTCACATTACCGGTAATTGGCTGTATCTCGCTGTTCAGCCG
This sequence comes from Bacteroidales bacterium, assembly GCA_031270985.1. Taxonomy (GTDB): domain Bacteria; phylum Bacteroidota; class Bacteroidia; order Bacteroidales; family UBA4181; genus JAIRLS01. The sequence goes on from JAISWR010000090.1 coordinate 4,883, forward strand.
GATGATATATACGTATGAATTTACAGGCAGATATTTTCCGTTGTATTTCCCGTCCCACGGCTCCGGATAGCCTTTTTGGGAGCGGTAGAGCAACAGTCCCCACTGGCCTGAATATACCTCAACGATGGCTTCGGGATAGAAATCGCGCAGGGAGTAAGATACAGCCATAGAGTGGGGGTTGCCCACTCCTATCTCCCAACAGTCATTTACGCCGTCACTGTTGGGCGAGAAAGCGTTGGGTATCCGCAGACATGCGTCGTTGCTATAATCAACGATGGCTACGGCGGTTGCGGTACAGTTCCGTACATCGGTGACTTCCAGCGTATATCTGCCGCTTTTCACGTCCGAGATGTTGGGCGTTGTAGCGTTCAGTCCCTGCCATGTATAGGAATAGGGCGCTGTTCCGCCTTCGACAAAGGTGCGTATGGATCCGTCGGGCATTTCGGTGCAGAATGCTTTGTCTGTTTCAAAAGATATGCGGATGGCGGATGGTTGGCGGACGGTGAACGAGGTGTCTTTCGTGCAGTTGTTTCTGTCGCTGACCGTTACCGGATAAACGCCGGCACGCAGACCGGTCAGGTGGGTGTTGGTTTCTCCGTTTTGCCATGCGATCAGGTAAGGCGCTCCTCCTCCGCTGGCGATGAGTTGTATTTCGCCGTTGCCGTCATTGGCGCAGATGAGGTCGGTAATTGTCGCTTGCAGGTTTATTTTTCCCGGCTGCATGAGGGTGACGTCGGCTTCACCGGTGCAGTTGAATGCGTCGGTGACCATCAGGTGGTAGTTGCCGGCGACAGCATTGTCGAGGTCAATGGTTACGGGGGTTCCATCCAGAAACCATTGATAAACGTAGGGCTGTCGTCCGTTGTTTATTTCTGCGCGAAGTTTGCCCGTATTTCCATAACATTCCGCACTGCTGACTGTGGCAGCCGTTACATCAAGATTTGTCGGCATATGAATATCTGCTGTTGCCGTTGCGGTACATCCGTTGGCGTCCGTGATGTCCACCGAATAAGTTCCTACGGACAGTCCGTCGATCCGTTCGCCTGAATTTCCGTTGCTCCACAGGTATATAAAAGGCGCTGTTCCGCCTTCCGGAGCAAGTGTGATGAAGCCGTCGTTGCCGGGAGTGCAGCTGGGGTTTTCCGGACGGATGTTCGCCGTTATGGGATCAGGCTGTTTTACCTCCACCGCTTCCGTCTGGAAACAGAGTGCATCCTCGATAATCAGCCAGTAAGTTCCTGACTTTAAGTGTTGTTGATGGGGCTGGTTGGGTTGTGTAATAACGGTTTCGTCAAGCGGAATCCACCGGTAAGAATATATGCCGGACGGTCCGCCCGATGCCGTTATATTGATTTCTCCATCCGCACCGCCGTAGCAACTGACATCGGCGACCATCGTATGTATCTTGATGGAATCGGGTTGGCGTAACGTAAAGGAGGTGTCTATCGAACACGACCATGTTTCATCAAACCCGTAATCCATTTTCAGGCGGTAAGTGCCTGCATACAAATTTTTCTGGTTTTTGACGTGTGCATTGAAATGTTCGTCCGTGCGGGCGTTTTCGGGCGTCCATGTGTAGTGGTAATTCGTGTAATTGCCTGTCGCCGTAATGTCAATAGCGCCTGTATTTGCTCCGTTGCAGGTAACTTCGTACGTATTTTGCCTGGGGATGTACGCTTCTACCCTTGCCGCTTTGGGTTGTCTCAGCGTAAAGGTAACGGTGGTGTCGCAATATAGCCTTTCAACGTCTATGCTTAGCGGGTCTAACACTATGTTCCGCTGATTTCTGATGGTCAATGTATATTCGCCCGCTTTCAGGTCCGATTGTTGCGGACTTCCCTGCTGTACTCCTCCCGAAACAGGCGACCACACATATTCGTAGGGGGGATTGGTACTGTGGTACCCGCCCGCAACATTGGTGACGGAAATACTGCCCGACGCCGATCCGTAACAGTCCACCTCATAGCCGTTAGGAAAGCGGGAGATCGAATAATCAAAGGTGACGGGTTGTGTTTCCACGATCTCAACCGGGTTAAAATTGTAAGAGCATCCGTTTTTGTCCTCTGCAATAAGCCGGTAAATCCCTGCATTGAGTCCTTCGAGCAATAAGTCTGCATTTGTGAGCGGAATATTTTTGTTGTCGCTTTTGAGGGTATCGCCGTTGTATGTCCACACGTAAGAAAATAATTGCGGAACGTCGGAAAACGAAGATAGTATGATGCGTATCCCGCCATCCTGTTTGCCGTAACACGTTATATCGGACGGGTTGAGTTGCCCGTCTGTGGGATAAATATTCAGTGACGGGAAATGGATGGGGGAATTTTGATACATGCAACTGTTGGCGTCGGTCACTGCGACGTAATACATGGCATGAGCCCGCAGATTATAGATGGCGGAATCCATAAAATGTTCTCCCTCCGCTCCTGTTATATCGTAAGCGTAAGGTCTGGCGCCTCCATTTGCCCTTATGACGATACTCCCCGTTTTGGCGGTAATACAGTTCGGTTCGGTGACATCCAGATCGGCCAGCAACTGTTCCGGTTCGATAAGCTGGACGCTGCTTTGCGAATAACATCCCAATGTTTTATCCGTCACAGTGATTTTATAATCGCCTGCCGTTAATTGTCCTGCTATGCCTGTGATGCCTGCCGTCAACGCTCCCGATCGAATCGTTTCCTCATTCTTAGTCCACACATAAGTATATCCCTGTTCTTCCCAGCCTCCGCGCAGGTTAAGTATGTCCACTTCTCCATCTTCGTTGCCCTTGCAAGTGATGTTATAATTTCCGGCATATTTTTTCGGGTTCAGATCGAACCGTATTTCCGGCGCCACTTTTACACTGACGGTTATTCCATTTTTTCCGGAACATATTTTGGACGGCTGTATCCGAATGGCGGGTTTGAACGTGTAGGTTGCCGTGCGAACATTGTCGAAATTGTTGCGAACGGGCTGGGGTATCTCCTGCTGCCAGTCGTAATATACCCCTGTTGTCAACGGATTTGCAACCGTCAATCCGTCATAGTTCGCCTGTGTCAATTCGTATTTCATGTTGCCCGCAATGTCTTCATTGCTTGTTTGCAGGCGAATGATCGTTCCCTCATCGAAGCAGATGGAATCATTGCCGGACAGCGATACAGAGGACATTTCGGGAACGGGATTGATCACAATTTCCTGACCGGAATATGCTCCGTTACATACGGCGCCGGGTATCGTAATATGCGGCAGAAAGGCAAATGCGGCGGTTTGTTTGTTGTGTGAGGCATTTTCAAAAGTAAGATTGAAAGCGCCCGCAACGGTTATCGGCGTTCCCGTGACGGTGACATCTGCGGGGATGGACGGCGTGGTGGAAAAACCCCACGTGGCACCCAATCCGGTGTTGGCGGTGGAAGCGGTGAAGTGCACCGTTTCCTCGCTGCATATTGTCGCTTGGTCAACCGCAACGGACAGAACGGGCGCAGGCTGCACCTGCACTCGATATGTCCCCGTATGTGTGGACACACAGGTATTGCCGTTCAGCACCAGATATGGATCAAAGGTATAAACCCCCATCTGCGGGGAATACGATGTGTTGTGCAATGTTTCTTCAATGACGGTTTCCAGCGGAAGATTCGTGCCGTTTCCGAATCCGTTGACTAAAGCGTTAATGTTCATCGCCGACCAGCCGAAATACACAGTGGCATGTTCACTGATTTTCGAGGCGGAAGTAACGTGGATATGTACCTGCCCGTAATCACATATATTGCTATCGTTGGACAGTACCAATTTCGGCTGCGGATTGACTAAAACGATTGCGGAGATGTCCGGAAGCGCACATTCCTGAGCGAACACTTTGGGCGTGATGGTGTAAAAGACAGTGTCCACAGCATTGTTGTTGTTGGTTAGCGTCTGTTGTATGGTGTAACCGGATCCTTGCGGAGAATTTCCGGCAGTATGACCCGAAATACCGGAAGGAGACGTAGTCGTCCAATACCATCTGGTATAATTGTCAAAACCCGGGTTACTCAATTCGAGATTGATTTGTCCGTTGTAGCATAATTCGCTTTCTTCGGGCGTAACGGTAGAAGTCGCCGCTGTGTGGTACTGCACCGTAATGTTCGCCGTGCAGGTGTTTGCGTTGTTGTACTGGTCTCTGACCGTCAGCGTGACAGAATTATTGCCCACATGGGTACAGTTGAAGACGGATTGACTCAATGAAAAATCCAGGCTGTATGCGGGGGTGCAATTGTCATAACTGCCGTTGTTGATGATCTTCGGATCGGTCAGTGTCAACGCACCATCGGATCCCAGTTGTACCGTCGCGTTTTTGCACACAGCTGTCGGGTTTTCGTTGTCGGTGACCGTGACGGTGAATGTGCATGAATCCTTGTTGTTGTGTATGTCTGTCACCCGGAACTTGACAGTGGACGTGCCTATTTTAAATGGATAGTCGGTGATGGTTGCTCCTGTTCCAGGGATTACAGTGTTGTCGGGATTGGTGATGAAATATTCCGTGGTTGCCACGCCACAATTGTCGGAGATGCCGGTTAACGTAAACGACCTTTCGGCGTAACAACGGTCTGGATCGTTGTTGCATGTCTCACTGGAGGGGCAGATGAATTCCGGGTTTTGCGTATCATTGACCGTGACGGTGAATGTGCATGAATCCTTGTTGCCGTGTATGTCTGTCACCCGGAACTTGACGGTGTACGTTCCTATTTTAAATGGATAGTTGGTGATGGTTTCTCCTGTTCCATTGGTTACATTGTTGTCGGGATTGGTGATGAAATATTCCGTGGTTGCCACGCCACAATTGTCGGAGATGTTGGTTAACGTAAACGACCTTTCGGCGTAACAATAGCCTGCATCGTTGTTGCATGTCTCACTGGAGGGGCAGGCGAGTGTCGGGTTTTCGTTGTCGGTGACCGTAACGGTGAATGTGCATGAATTATTGTTGCCGTGTATGTCTGTCACCTGGAACTCGACGGTGGACATGCCTATTTTAAATTGATGGTTGGTGATGGTTGCTCCTGTTCCATTGGTTATATTGTTGTTGGGATCGGTGATGAAATATTCCGTGGTTGCCACGCTACAATTGTCGGAGATACCGGTTAACGTAAACGACCTTTCGGCGTAACAATAGCCTGCATCGTTGTTGCATGTCTCACTGGATGGGCAGGCGAGTGTCGGGTTTTCGTTGTCGGTGACCGTGACGGTGAATGTGCATGAATTAGTGTTGCCGTGTAAGTATCTCACCTGGAACTCGAAGGTGTACATGCCTATTTTATATTGATGGTTGGTGATGGTCGCTCCTGTTCCATTGGTTACATTGTTGTTGGGATCGGTGATGGAATATTTCGTGGTTGCCACGCTACAATTGTCGGAGATGTTGGTTAACGTAAACGACCTTTCGGCGTAACAATAGCCTGCATCGTTGTTGCATGTCCCACCGGAGGGGCAGGTGAATTTCGGGTTTTCGTTGTCGGTGATACTTATCGTGATGGTTTCCGTCTTTACAATGTCATTTATCTCGAAATAAAAATTCCACGTCACATCTTGATTGCCTACGTTTATTGTCTCTCCGTCCAGCGAGTTTCCGCCACCGCCATGTTTCCATTTCAGTTCGTAGTTGCCCGTTCCGTTAACGTCGACCACAGGATCAAACTCCGTTCCCTGTACTATATAGGCGCATGTGCCCGGATCATTATTTCTGGACAGGTTCGACGGCATAACGATTTTAGGCAATACCGTGATAAGGAATTCATGAACAGACGTCCCGTTATCAAAATATGTAACCTTGGTGACGCCGATATTGAATTGGTTTCCGCTTGCATCCCCGGGATCACCGGTGGTAGATACGGTAGTTGCTCCTTCAAGCGTATAGGTAACAATTCCGATAGGCGTAGGAGTATATTCTATGCCGGACACTGTGGCATAAGACTCTCCAGTATCCACCGTCACCGTCATATCGGCCTGTGCTTTTGCCTCCGTAAAAGAACACATCCAGATGCAACACAGCGCTACGCCTATTCGTCGGAGCTTCTGCGTGGTATTTCCGGAAAACAAAAATATGTATATGTCGTCAATCAATCCTTGTTGAGTAAAAATTTACCAATCCTCTTTTCCTTTTATACGCAATTATTATCTATTTGGTTACAGAAAAGTCAATTTAAAATTTCATATCAGGATCTTTGAATATTTCCTCGACTTTTATTTTGATGTGTTCAAAAATACTTGCTCTATTCTTTTCTGTACGATTCTCCGTTTCCTGTTTGACATGGAAGGGTTCAATGGGTTTCTCCGTTTCTTCTGATACCGGACATAGGTAATCGCGGTGTGTGTCCATATAATGGAATCCTTTCATCAGCAGTCCGACAGCAGTAGCGAAACGGGTTTCGTTGATGGATTCCGTATCGCCTGCCAGATGTTCGCCCGGATAACCGATGCGCACTTCCTTTCCTGTTCTGTAACAGAACAACTGTTTGAGATGTTGAAGCATGGCGCCGCCGCCCGTAATCACGATGCCCGATCCGAGTTTTTCGGAGCATCCGGACGCATTGATATAGAACATGATGGCTTCGATAATTTCTTCCATTCGCGCCTGAATGATGCCGGCGAGATTGTGGAATGATATTTCTTTCGGTTCGCGTCCCGGCACTTTCGTGGGGATGATGATGTATTTGTTTTCGGAGGCTTCATTGCTCAACGCAGTGCCGAACTGTATTTTTATTTCTTCCGCCACTTGTTCGCTCAGTCCGCAAGTTTCCTTAATGTCTTTGGTAATGACGTCGCCGCCGAAAGGGATTACCGCCGTATATTGCAACACGTTTTCGTGGAATATGGCAATATCGGTAGTGCCGCCGCCTATGTCCACCAGCGCCACGCCTGTTTCGCGTTCTTCGTCATACAGTACGGCGGCGGCGGAAGCCAGCGGTTCGAGGATGATTTCTTTGATTTCCAGTCCTGCCTGACGGATACATTTGTCCACCCGTTTGAGGGAATCGCTGCTGCCTATCACGATGTTGAAGTTGGCTTCAAGTCTTTTGCCCGGCATCCCTATTGGATTGGCAATATCCGTTTCATTGTCCACCAGATAGCTCTTGGGCAACACATGGATGATTTCTTCGCCCGATTCGAGGGGGATATTAGCGGCGTCTTCCCGCAATTTGTCCAGATCGGCTTTTTCGATACTTTTTTCATAATCCGGACGATTGACGTAGTTGCGGCTTTGCTGGATGCGGATATGCCGTCCGGCAACGCCCACAAAGACGCCCGAAAAACCAATATTTGTCCTGCTTTTCAATTCCTCCACCGTTTGCCGTATCACCACAGCGGCGTCTTCCGGATTCAACACCTCTCCTCGCCTTATTCCTTTCGATTCGGAATGGGTGAAATCCACAATTTCCAATTTTCCGTTCTCCGCCCTTTTTCCCAGCAAAGTGACTATTTTTGTGGTGCCAACGTCTATTGCGGCAACATATTGAGTATCAATATCCATGGAATTATGTTGATTTTTTTGTTGTTTTTCCGGTTTTGATTCTTTTTTTCTCCGCATGTATTTTAAAGGTTAACTCCTCATTTTCCTTGTTGAGTTCGACACGGATTTCGCCGCCTTCTTGCGGTTGGCGGATGAGTACTTCCGCCATCGGATTTTCCATGTATTTCTGGATGGCGCGTTTCAACGGGCGTACGCCGAAACTGGTGTCAAATCCTTTTTCGCACAGGAAATTTTTGGAATCGTCTGATATTTTGATAGTGTATCCCATTGTTTGTATTCTGTCCACCAATTCTTTCAATTCAATATCAATGATTTTTCCGATGTCCTCCTTGCTCAGTGTGTTGAACAGCACCACATCGTCGATACGGTTGAGAAATTCGGGGGCAAATGCTTTTTTGAGTGCGTTCTGGATGACGCTTTTGGTGTATTCGTTGCTTTGCGCTTCCCGTGCCAAAGTCTGGAATCCGATGCCCTGACCGAAGTCTTTCAACTGTCGGCTGCCGATGTTGGAAGTCATGATGATGATGGTATTGCGGAAATCCACCTTGCGTCCCAGGCTGTCCGTCAATTGTCCTTCGTCCAGCAGTTGGAGCAGCAGATGGAACACGTCCGGATGCGCTTTTTCTATTTCGTCCAGCAGAAGCACCGAATAGGGTTTGCGGCGCACCTTTTCCGTCAACTGTCCGCCTTCCTCATAGCCCACATAGCCCGGAGGAGCGCCTACCAGACGTGAGATGGTGAATTTTTCCATGTATTCGCTCATGTCAATGCGAATCAGGTTGTCGTAACTGTCGAACAGGTATTTTGCCAGCACCTTTGCCAACTGTGTTTTGCCCACGCCCGTTGGGCCGAGGAAGATAAAACTTCCGATGGGCTTGTTGGGGTCTTTCAAGCCTGCACGGTTGCGTTGAATGGCTTTCACCACCTTTTCGATGGCTTCGTCCTGCCCGATGACGCTGCCGCGCAGTTCGTCGCCCATGCACAGCAGACGTGTGCCTTCCGCCTGCGCAATGCGTTGCACGGGGACGCCCGTCATCATCGCCACCACTTCGGCAACTTTGTCGGTGTCCACCACGATGCGGTTTTTCGACAATTCGTCTTCCCAAAGGCCTTTCTCTTCCTCCAGTTTATCTATCAGCATTTTTTCGGTGTCGCGGAATCCGGCGGCGCGTTCGAAATTTTGGCTTTTCACGGCGGCTACTTTTTCCATTCTGGTTTTTTCAATAGCGTTTTCCAGTTTGACGATTTTGTCCGGCACCGTAATGTTGGAGATGTGTACGCGCGAACCGGCTTCGTCCAGTACGTCGATTGCCTTGTCGGGCAGACGGCGATCGCTCATGTAGCGGTTGGTCAGCCGCACGCACGCTTCAATGGCGTCATCGGTGTAGATGACGTTGTGGTGGTCTTCGTATCGATCTTTGATGTTGCGGAGAATCTCGATGGTTTCTTCTTCCGATGTGGGTTCTACCATCACTTTCTGAAAGCGGCGTTCCAATGCGCCGTCTTTTTCGATGTATTGGCGGTATTCATCCAGCGTAGTGGCGCCGATGCATTGTATTTCGCCGCGTGCTAACGCGGGCTTCAGCATGTTTGCGGTATCCAGCGAACCGACAGCGCTGCCTGCGCCTACAATAGTATGGATTTCGTCAATGAAAAGGATGATGTTGGAGTTGTGCAACAATTCGTTGAGAATGGCTTTCATGCGCTCCTCAAATTGTCCGCGATATTTTGTGCCCGCTACGATGGAGGCAAGATCGAGCGACAGCACCCGCTTGCCGAACAGCACCCGCGATACTTTTCGCTGGGTGATGTGCAACGCCAGCCCTTCCACGATGGCTGATTTTCCCACTCCCGGCTCGCCAATCAGCACGGGGTTGTTTTTTTTGCGCCGGCTTAGTATTTGCACCAACCGTTCTATCTCTTTTTCACGTCCCACAATAGGGTCTAAACGTCCTTCTTCGGCGGCCTTGGTGAGATCGTCGCCGAAATTATCCAGCACGGGCGTTTCGGTTGTCTTGGATGGTTGTTGTTGCTGGCGGTTGGATTGTTTGCCGGCAGGCGTATCATCGTCTTTTTCCGTATAGTCCGCTTTCATTTTTTCTTCGCGTTCTTCGTTCACTTCGGCAAGGTTTTCCATACACCGGCGAACGGAAAAATAATCTATGCCGATCTCGTTGATCAATTTGGTGGGCAGCGACGTTTCGTCTTTGAGGATGGCCAGCAATAGATGTTCCGTTTTGATCTCGGAACTCTTGAATGACTGCGCCTCCAAATAAACAAGTTTCAGCACCCGTTCGGCCGATTTGAGCAGAGGGATATCTTCGGTTTCGGGAATCGTACGGTAACTTTCGGGGTTTATCTGGTCTTCAATCTTTTTGCGGATATCGTACAGATCAATGCCCAATGACTGAAGTATTCCCACCGCTTCGTTTTCTCCGTCGCGCAATATGCCGAGAAACAAATGCTCCGGAGCGATATAAGGCGTGCCGAGTCTCATCGCTTCTTCTTTACTGTACCCAAGCACTCCTTTGATATGTTGCGAAAATTTTGAATCCATTTTTCTATGATTGTATATTGCCGAATATCCGCACAAAGGTAGAAAAAAATATCATTCATCTTGCAAACATTTTTGTGATTTTCACGCGAAAGCCCAAAACAGCATTGGGTATGAGGTGGTTGCAAACAGCGCTGTCCAAACAATTATTGCCGAATCCGTGAAGGGCAAATAAAGATTTTAGCCGTTCATGTGCAAGTTTCAAAATTATCATGTAAATTTGCCGTTTTTAATAATGAAGATTATGCTGTTCCGCCTGAAACATATTACCGGAAGCGTGTTGCTGTTGCTGTGTGCCTGCGTGTTTACGGCACAAGCGCAATCTTATGTTATCGACCAGATCGTAGCAATCGTGGGCAGTAAGCCCGTCAAATTGTCGGATGTGGAAAACAGATACCTGCAAATGAGGATGCAGGGCATGCCGGTGCGTGGCGATATGAAATGCTCCATTTTTGAGCAGATACTCACGGAAAAATTGCTGGTCAATCAGGCGGAAGTGGACAGTTTGATAGTGGAAGCGAGCAAGGTGGAAGCGGAACTTAACATTCGTTGGGCGGAAATGGTCGGTTCGGCGTCGGATAAAGACATCGAGGAACATTTTAAGAAAAGCGTGTACGAAATTAAAGAGGATTTTCGCGAAAACCTGCATGAACAATTACTGGCGCAGGAGATGCAGCGGAAAATCCTCGAAGACCTGAAAGTGACGCCTTCGGAAGTGCAAAGTTTTTTCAACAAACTGCACAAGGACAGCATACCGCTTATCAACGGGCAGGCAGAAGTCGCCCAGATATTTATATATCCGCCTTACAGCGATGAAGCCATTAGTGAAGTGCGACAAAAACTGCTTGACCTGCGCCGCAGAGTGCTTTCCGGAGAGAATTTCCGCACTCTGGCGGTACTCTATTCCGAAGACCCTACCGCAGCGCGTTTGGGCGGCGAGGTGGGTTTCAAGAGCAAGGGCGAACTTGACCCCGAATATGTAAAAGCGGCATGGGCGCTGAAAAACAAAGGCGACGTGTCACGCATCGTGGAATCAAAATTCGGCTACCACATCATCCAACTGGTGGACAAACGCGGCGATCAGGTAAACACGCGGCACATCCTGATGACGCCCAAACCAAATCCCGAAGCAGTGGAAAAATCCATCACACGGCTGGACAGTATTGCCCAAATCATCAAGGATGGAAAAATAGATTGGAACACCGCCGCACTTTACTTCTCGCAAGATGAAAACACCCGATTCAACGGAGGCTTGATGATCAACCCCGACGACCACAGCACCCTGTTTGAAATGGACAAACTGGTGCGTATGGACTACGCGGTGGTCAGGGATTTAAAAGTGGGGGAAATATCGCTGCCGTTTGCTTCAGTGGACGGGAAAAACAAAACCGTATATAAAATCGTAAAAATCAAATCACTCTCAGACCCGCACCGCGCCAACCTGAAAACCGATTATGCATTTTTGCAGGACATCACACGGCAACAGAAAACCTTGTCCGTCATCAACAAATGGGTCAACGAGAAGATAGAAACAAGCTATATTTATGTTGACGAACGGTTCAAAAATTGCGGGTTGAACAATATTAACTGGCTGAAATGACCATCCGGCGCGGATTTGCATATACGTTCATCGCATGTTTCTGCATATATGCGAGCAACATGAAACACATATACGCTCAGGAAAACGTACAAATCCGCAGAATCGAGATTACCAACTACAATAAAATGGCATTTACCAAAAGTATAATGCCGGATGCACAACGCCTGATCGGCGACGTGCAATTCCGGCACGACGACATCACCATGACCTGCGACAGCGCTTACTTTCACGGTAACACCAACACGCTGGACGCTTTCAGCCGCGTGCACATCACTCAACCGGACGGCACTACGGTGGACGGAGATTTTGCCAAATATCAGGGAGACATCAAATTTGCGGAAATATGGGGCAACGTAGTGCTGGAAGACGTGGACGCCACCATGAAAACCCAACACCTGTACTACGACCTGAACACCAATATCGCCTACTACATGGTAGGCGCACAGATTTTCAACAAAGGCAACGACATGGTGAGCCAGACAGGGTATTATCATCGCAACATCAACAAATTTTATTTTAAAAAAGAGGTAGTGCTCCACACGCCCGATTACACCATCCTGACGGACACGCTGGATTATAACGTGCTGACAAAAGTAGCCGACTTTGTGGGGCCTACCCGCATCGTCAACGAAAAAGACACCATTTTTTGCGAATTGGGCTGGTACAACACCAACGATACTGTAGCGCTGTTTCGCAAAAATGCATGGATAAAAAGCGGCAGCACCACCGTCAACGCAGACACACTGTATTACGAAAGCATATCCGGAAACGGCAGGGCTTTCGGCAATATCCGTATTACGGACACCGCCAACGACATCATCCTGCACGGACATAAAGGCGAATACAACAACATGACCGAAAAGGGATGGCTCACCCGTGAAGCAATGCTCGTGATGGCGGGAAAGGAAGACTCCCTGTTCCTCCATGCCGACACCCTGCGATCGGCAGTGGATACAACAGGATTCAAAATCACGACGGCTTACAATAAGGTGAAATTTTTCAGCAAGGACATGCAAGGTATGTGCGATTCCCTGTCCATGTCGTTGTACGATTCAGTCATTCGCATGTACCAAATGCCCGTACTTTGGATGCAGGACAATCAAATGACAGCGGACTATATCGAAATAGAAACCGAAAAACAACAGCCCAAACGGATGAACCTGCTGGATAAGGCATTTATCGCATTCGAAGAAGATACGGTCGGGTTCAACCAGATACGCGGGAAAAAAATTGTCGGCTTGTTTCGCGGCGAAAACGAATTGTACCGCATTAACGTGCATGACAACAGCGAAAGCGTGTACTTCGTGAAAGATGGCGATTTCATCACCGGAGTCAACAAAGCGGCAGGCCCCGATATCGTTATCCGGCTTGAAAACAAACAGGTACAAGAGATCACCTACATCGGCGCTACCGAAGGCGCAACGATTCCGCCCATCGAATTTAACTCATCCGAACTGACTTTGACGGGATTCAACTGGTGGGCGAAACACCAGCCGAGAGACAAACATGAAATTTTCCGTTGGGGCGAACGGGAAGACATATCCGACAACGGAGAGACAACAAAAATGTCTGTATCCTCATCCGAAACAATAGATTCCCTGCGACACAAGATAAACCTCCTCATCAACGGTAAACAAGCGAGGGTGGGCGTTGCCGTCATGGGATCGAAGAACAAAGACACGCTGACCGTCAACGGCAACACTTATTTCCCGATGGCAAGCGTGTATAAATACCATATAGCGCTGGCGTTGTTGCGGATGGTGGACTTCGGAACGCTGAAACTGAACCAGAAAATCCGCGCGGACAAGGAAGATTTACATCCCGACACACACAGCCCGCTGAGAGATGACTACCCGAACGGAAACGCAAATTTAACGCTGCTTGACATGATGACTTACATGGTGTCGAAAAGCGACAACAACGCCTGCGACATTCTGCTGAAACTGTTGAAGGGAACCACACGGACGGAACAGATCGTGAAAAGTATGGGCGTCGCGGACTGTTTCATCGCCTCAACCGAACAGGAAATGCACGCCGACAGCAGCAAAACGGTATTGAACCGTACTACGCCGCTTTCCGCCTTGAAAGCGCTGGAAATACAACGTCGGCAAGACGTACTTTCGGAAAACAGCCGCAACGTACTGTGGCGATTGATGACCGACGCCGCAACAGGCAACGACAAAATTAAAGGAAAACTGCCCGCCGGCGTTTCCGTGGGACATAAGTCGGGAAGTTCGGGCAAAAACAGTGCAGGCGTCAGCGTAACCAATAATGACATCGGTATTGTGGAACTGCCCGACAAGCAATATTGCATCATCGCCGTTTTCATCGCCGATTCCCAAGAAGACGACAAAACCGACGCCGCACTGATAGCAGACATAGCGCGGCTAACATGGGACTTTTACAGACAATAACGGGAAAATACGGGTCTACAATGAGTGTATACTAAATTGTTGCACAGGAATCATTGTTCATGCGTTACCTTTGTCAGACTCACGCCTTGATAATAAAACCGGATGATGTCGCCATAGTTGTAGCCACGCCTGCTCATTTCCATAGCCCCTTCCTGACACAAACCCACGCCATGCCCGTACCCTCTTCCGTTGAGTAACACATTACCGTCTTCCACCGCGACACTGAAAAATGCGGAACGCAAATCCCAATCTGTCCGTATTTGTTTAAAAGGCAACAACACGTCGTTTACTTTATAATCCAGATGGCGTGCGGTTTGTTGGAAACTGAAATCGCTCACAATGTTTGGATTGGGCTTAAATCCGTTTTTCATCAGATAGGCAATCCAGTCGTCAATGACAATATTTTTTTTCCATTGAGCGCTGGGGTAGGAGGTGCAGTACGGGTCGGACACGGACACGAGATAAGGCAGATGGGATTGCCATGCGTTTTTTGCCGATTCTGTTTGTCCGCCACAGTTAGCGTGATAAGTGGCAGATATGGGCTTGTTTTCCCATGTGATAATAGTGTCTGCGGTGGAGCTTACAGCCAGTTGTATCAGCGCGTCGTTACATTTCCCCTTGTAAGCCTGACAATGCGTTTCGTCGCACAGATGAAAATTTTCCGAGTAGTGGCGGTCATAATGTCCGTAGAGGTAGGTGCGGGCAATGACCGCTGTTGCTTTGTAAAATTCATGAGTACGTCCCAAGCCGGTTTCCGCCTCAATCACACCTGCCAGATAATGCGCCTCGTCTATGCGGTTAATCATGCGTATGCGCCCAATATCGGCATACAGGCAGACAGAATCCTCGTAATTTCGCGCCTTGATGAGCGGCAGCACGGGGCGTAACCTGACTGCGGCGGAAGAATCCCGTTTGGTTACGGTCAATTTATCGAACACACCGATGAGATGGTTTGCATTGCCGACAACGATTTTATCACCGTGCAACACCACATAAACGGCTTGATTGCCAGCTATTACAAAAAGAGAATCGTCGCCGGACGCATTAAGTGCGCCATTGTATGCACTCATCACAACACTTTGTACTTGTGCATTGTTGAATACGCCCACCCACACCGGATGTCCCGACAAACGGAATCCGTACAACAACATCAATATTGCCAAAATGCGTCCTGTGCAAACCATTCCTGCATCCGTCAATGCTGTCCGCATTATCTGCGGACAACCCCCTTACAAGTTCTCAATATAGTTCTTGTATCCGCTCAAATTTTCGAAATAGATGAATCGAGGTTCATTGATTCTTATCAGATTAGCCTGACTGCCACTGACAAACAAACGCTGTTTTTCATTGCAAACCGCCAGAAAACTCCTGTAATATTCCGTAATATCTATCTTTGCCATAGATACCACCGACATGAAGTAGCCGGTCGGATAGCATTGAAGGATTTCCGTTATTTCCTCTGCCGTCAGGGTAGCGCCCAAATAAATGGTTTGGTAGCCGCGTTTGCGCGTAACGTAATGGGCAATCAGCAAACCCGTATCCACGTATTCCGTTTTGGGCAGGAAAAACACAAAAGGTCTTTTGGACGTATCGGCAGGTTCCAGACCGTCAAGCGCAACATACAGCTTTTGTTTGACCAGCGCCGATATGAAATAGATTTGGGCTGATGTGACGGATTCCGCCTGCCACAGGTAGTTTATCCTTGTGAAAAAAGGAACAAAAACTTTCAGAATGGTTTCTTCAAATCCCAACTGCAGTACCAAATGGCTGAACAGTTTTTCGAACCTGCTTTCATTCATCTCCACCATAATCAACTTCAACGTGTCAATATGGTTTTCCAGATTTATATCATTACTTTCCGTCAATCGAAGCACTGAACCGAATATTTCATCGTCCGTCAGATTGGCGATTTTTGATATTTTCAACCCATTGTTGTTCAGTAGATTAACACTGAGCAACTTACGCAAATCCTTATCGGAATAGACACGAATGTTGGTTGGCGTACGTCTTGGAGCCAGTAACTTGTATCTTTGCTCCCAGATTCTGATAGTATGAGCTTGAATACCTGTCAGGTTTTCAAGATCCTTAATTGAATAATTAGGCATATTTTTACAATTTTTAGTGGTTACTTAATTTATATAATACATGATGTTTAAAACCCTTTATTGATAATAAAACAGCGCCCCCCCGCAAAAGGTTCATTTTTTCCTCAAAATAAAGATCCCGTCTCTATTTTGAACGACAGCTCGTTCCACACGGTCATCGTTGCGTACAAAGTCGTTAAATTCCCTCAAGCTTTCGGTGGTGGCATCCGTGACTGCCGTATTTGCAGTTTTGCCGTACCACAAAATATTGTCAATCAATATGTAGCCGCCTTCGCGAACTTTGCTGAACACTGCATGATAATAATCCAAATAACGTTTTTTTGCGGCGTCGATAAATACAATATCAAATTTTTCATTCAACTCGGAAATCACGACCAGGGCATCACCCGTTAACTGTACAATTTTTCCGCTTAATCCCGCTTTTTCAAAAAAAAACGCCGCTATGTCCGTCAATTCTTCATTCTGCTCAATAGTGTACAGTTTCCCTCGGGGCAATAACCCTTCCGCCAGACAGATTGCCGAATAACCGGTAAATGTACCTATTTCAAGTATTCGGTCGGGACGAATCATGTGGCTGAACATAGCGAGTAACCTACCTTGCCCGTGCCCCGACATCATCTCCGGATAAGGAACACGCAGGTGCGTTTGGCGATAAAGCCCCTTCAGCACATCGTTTTCTTCTCCAGAAAGATAATGCACGTATGCTTGTACATCCATTCCTTTACGAATAAAGACCGAATATCTATCTCCCTCTCAGATTTATCCAACTTCAAATTTTGAGTTGGATAAAAACTTGCGGCAAAGATAGAAAAAATTTTCCAATATGTGCAAGATGAACAAGAGAAAAATTTCTATTTTCTGAAAAAAATAATCGCAAAATATTGAATAATAATAAGATATGATTTAAATTTTTATTTCGGAAAAATAGCAGTTGCATATGATGAAATGTGTATTTTTGCTCGTTCATTCAAACGGATTTCTGATGTTTTTCTATAAAACCATATTTTTGTGGGGTATTTGCTGGCTGTTTCCCCTTTGTCTGGCGGGACAAATCCGGATTGCCCATGATCGCTACCGCATAGAATTTACGGACAAAGCGCACAGCACATACTCCATTGATCATCCGGAGGATTTTTTGTCGCCGCGATCGTTGCAACGCCGCGCCAAACAAGGCATACCCGTGACGCCTGCCGACCTTCCGGTGAGCCGTTTTTATGTGGATAGCCTTAAGCGCACAGGCATCGAAGTGCTGCACGTGTCCCGCTGGTTCAACTCGGCAGTGGTGCGTGCCGGTGAAACCGATATGGAACGATTGAAGAATATGGATTTTATCGGGAAAAGCATTTTCATCCCGTCGGAAACGCCAAAACACGAGGAAGATAGCGTTCAAATGCTGTTGGATTTACTGAATTTTCTGCTGAAACAAAAGGACACGGCCGGTTTGTCGTATGGCGCACCTTCGGAATATTACGGGAAATCCGCTCAGCAAACGGGAATGTTAAACGGACATATTTTGCACCAATACGGATATAGCGGTCACGATATGCTCATCGCCGTAATCGACGCAGGCTTTTATGGCGCCGATTCACTTTCGGGCTTTGCACACCTGCACGGGAAAGGGCTTCCGGTGAGGAATTTCACCGACCACAAAGGGATATACGGGACAGACAATCATGGCGCCAATGTGCTGTCCATCATTGCCGCCAAATTGCCCGGACAAATGATAGGCTCTGCGCCCGACGCTGATTATGTCTTGCTACGTTCTGAAGAAACAGGTTCCGAAACTATGGCGGAAGAGGACAACTGGATTGCCGCAATTGAATATGCCGACAGTATCGGTGCGGATTTGGTGTCCAGTTCGCTGGGCTATTCGGAGTTTGACACTCCGGAGCACAATCATGTGTGGGCAGACTTGAACGGACGTACCGCTCGCGCATCCCGTGCCGCGGCGATGGCGGCTGCACGGGGTATGATTGTATGCATCAGCGCAGGCAACGCAGGCAACAAGTCATGGAAATATATCGCGGTGCCTGCGGATGCAGACAGCATACTGACGGTGGGCGCAGTGGACGATCGCAAAAATATTGCCATGTTCAGTTCAACAGGCCCCACTGCTGATGGACGTATCAAACCCGACGTGATGGCTATGGGCGAAAAAGCAGCATACCAAAATTCGCTTGGACACATCGCCACCGGCGACGGAACTTCCTATTCCACACCGTTGCTGGCAGGATTTGTCGCCTGCTTGTGGCAAGCGTTTCCCGAAAAAACCAATATGGAAATCATCGGTATAGTGCGGCAATCATCCGATCGTCACTCCTCGCCCGATTCGCTCTATGGATACGGCATTCCGGATTTTGCAAAAGCGCTGTCGGTAAAATATCCGCTCAACGGTTTTGTGCCGTACCGGATAAGCTCAATCGCGGATGCTTCGGGCGTTACTGTCCGCTTGTCGCCCGCAAAACACGGCAGGACGGATATCCGCATCCGCACCCTGTCGGGACATACGGTATATCATCGTACGGAATACGTACACCGGCACAATGCATATGAAATGTCCCTGTCAAGCAAAGAAGTCGCTTTTCTTCCCGGAACATACCTCATTGAAGTCCGTACAGACGCCGGAAAAGCAGTGGAATATTTTAGCTTTGAAAATCAGGAAATCTCATCGCCAAACGAATGAGGAAGACAAATGGCGGCAAAAAAGGCAATACAAAGTTGCTTTAGATGTGCAATATTTGAATCAATTATTCGTTTTTGATGCAGTTGTTCCAAATTATTTTTTTGAGAAAATTTTTTTGAGAAAAATAATTATATTTGCGTCATTAAAAAAAACATAAACGACATGAAAAACGTATCTTTTCTGTGCATTTGTATCTGCCTGATGCAGGCATGTTCGCAACCTTCCGTGAAAAATACCGGTTCCGCAGGTTCGTACGACTATCTATACCACAATCTGCCTTTTGAAATGCAGCGTGTAGAAGAACCTGTTTTCCCCGCAAATAATGTGGATATTGCCGCATACGGCGGCGTACCCGACGGCATTACGCTCAATACGGGCGCATTTGCCGAAGCCCTCGACGTACTGTCCGGAAAAGGCGGCGGTACACTCTCCGTCTCCAAAGGGATATGGCTTACTGGGCCTATAACGCTGCAAAGCAACATTAACCTCCATTTGGAAGAAGGCGCGGTGTTGCTGTTCACCAAAGATTTGGAGCAATATCCCGTCATCAGTACCAATTATGAAGGCAGAGCGGCGCAACGCTGTCAGGCGCCCGTATCTGCCAAAGGAGCAACCAATATTGCCATCACCGGCAAGGGGGTGATTGACGGATCGGGCGAAGCATGGCGTCCGGTCAAAAAGATGAAAATGACGGAAAACCAGTGGAAAGCCCTGCTGGCATCGGGTGGGACACTCAACGCGAAAGGAGACATCTGGAGTCCGAGCGAAAAGGAACGCTTCCGCCCTGTGATGATTAGCCTGCAAGAGTGCAACAAGGTATTGCTGGAAGGCGTCACGTTCCAAAATTCCCCCGCATGGAACATCCACCCGCTGATGTGCCGCAACCTCACCGTGCGCGATATCGCCGTACGTAACCCATGGTATTCCCAAAACGGCGACGGCATTGATTTGGAATCGTGTGCGGGAGTAGTAGTGACGGGCAGCACTTTTGACGTGGGCGATGACGGCATCTGCATCAAATCGGGCAAAGACGAAGAAGGACGCAAACGCGGCATCCCTTGTGAAAACATATTGGTGGACAACTGTATCGTGTATCACGGGCACGGAGGCTTTGTGGTAGGTAGCGAAATGTCCGGCGGAGTGCGCAACATCAAGGTGTCCAACTGCACCTTTTTGGGTACCGATGTGGGACTGCGCTTCAAAAGCACACGCGGTCGCGGCGGTGTGGTAGAAAACATCCATATCAGCAACATCGCCATGCTGAATATCCCCACCGAACCGCTATTGTTTGACCTCTTTTATGGCGGTAGTTCCCCCATACCCGATGGCGATGAACCGGCAAAGGACGGCAAGGCGGAAACCGTGAATTTCCCTGTTAACGAAGGAACACCGCAATTTAAGGATATTTACATCAGCAATGTTACCTGCAATGGCGCGGCACGGGCAATGTTCTTCAACGGACTTCCGGAGATGAATGTGAGCAACATCCACATCAACGACATATCCATCACCGCTGAACGCGGTGCGGAAATCAGCCGGTCGGACGGAGTAGAACTCACCAATGTAAAAATTCGTGCCGCCAAAGGCGCCGCACTGATTTTGCGCAATGCCAAAAACATCAATGTGGAAAATTTTGTGTTTGACGTTGCAGGCAGCGAAAAAGTCAATGTTGCAGGCAGTGAAAGCAAAAACATCCGCATCACAAAAAGCGGTGTAGGGAAAAACGATATCATTGTGGATAAAACGGCTGATGCCGGTCAAGTGGACATAAGCGATTAATTAATGCTAAAAATCAATAAAAACAACATGATGAAACATGTGATTTATCCCATAACATGTGTCCTGTGTGTCCTGTGTGTCCTGTGGTCGTTTTCGTGCAGCATGCAATCTACCGCCTTGCCCGAAGCGAGAGGAAAGGAGGGGGAAATCGTAGTGGTGATGGATAAAACCCTTTGGGCGGGCGCTTGTGGCGACTCCATCCGGCATTATCTGTCCTATCCCGTAGAGGGTTTGCCCGCGCCGGAGCCTATGTTTTCGCTGATACACCAGATCAGCCTCACCGGCACCACACAGCTGGTACGCAACCTCCTGATCATAGAAACCGGACAGGGCTATGAAAAGGCGTCTGTAGGTATCCAAAATGAGGTATACGCCAAAAATCAGTTGCTGATAACCGTGAAAGCGCCTTCCGCCGATTCGATTATCGCATACATGGCGCGCCACAAAGGTGCGTTAATAGAGCGATTCTATACCAGAGACAGGAATAGTTATATTCGGTATTACAAAAACGTTCAGGCAGAAAACATCCAGCAGAAAGTACAGGAAAAGTTTCAGGCAAACATCGTCATCCCGAGGGAATATTCGGTGGGCATGGAAAAGGATAATTTTTTGTGGCTGGCGCGTGAAGAAAGGGATATTACTATGGGTATCTTGCTGTGGAAAGAAGCGTACACGGCGACCGAACAATTGGATGACAATAGCCTGCTGGACAAGATGGATGAGATGCTGCGTCATGTGACGGGCAAAGTGGAGGGGTCTTACATGGCTACCGTACGGAAACTGCCTGCCGACGAATTACAGTCGTTGCCCGAGGTGGAACTGCCTCCCACTGTGTGCCGCACCACAAACAACGACTTGTATAAGGTGCAGTTGAACGGGTTATGGCAAATGGAAAACGCCCCTATGGGAGGCCCTTATGTTGCCGTAAGCATGGTGGACGCCGCTCGCGGACAGATTGTCACCGGAGTGGGATTTGTGTTTTTCCCGCGTAAAGACAAACGCGACATCATCCGCAAGTTGGAAGCCATTCTGTACACCATGTCACCCGCGCAATAAAGCGCCCTCACGGATAATTGCTTACTACCGTTCGCTTGTCGGCGTTCAGTAATGAGTTTTTACAAAAAATGAGTTTCTTTCACCTTGTTCAGGAAGAGCATCAGAGACATCCAGTATTCGTTGGATTCGGCGTCTTCGTCCCACAGAGCAGGAGCGCCTTGCAAACCATTGCCTGATGCGGGCTGGAAGAGCGTCAGCAAATCTTCGGGTATGTGTTGCAACATGTCGGCCACAAACGGGTTTTCATGCCGTGTAGTGGCTACCCACAACATACGATCAAAGTCTGTAAGTCCATTCTTTACCTCGTTCGGATTGTCGAAGTATTCACCCGGGCTGAATGCTGCCACTGCCATCACTTGTGGATGACGGTTAGCAACTTTCATGGCAAGCGACGCTGAAAAAGCGCTGCCCATCAGGATACACCGCTTAGTAACAGATATTTTGATGATGTAATCAATGGCTGCTCTTATGTCCTTTTCGCAGTCCTGCATAGTGGCAGGTACGCCTTTCTGCTGTGCCTGCGCAACGGTTTCGTTCCGCACGAAATTACTTTCTTTCCCGTAGCGTAAATCCACTGCCAGACAGTTGAATCCTATCTTCTGCAATTTGGGCGCAATGTCGCGGTATTCGCCTCGACTGCTGTTTTCCCTGTGCAGCAGAATAATATACGGAGCAGATTTGTCCAGCCGGTATAAATCGGCGGTCACGATCAAACCGTCGGGGGTGGTGAAAGTCACTTTCCGTTGGGCGTAAACGCCTCCCGAGATTGCCGCTATTGTGCAAAAGATCAATATCTTCCGTATTATCACCATCATGTTATTTTTGTTCGATAAAATCAACCAGCACAACAATATGATTGTCCTTTACCTCCACCACGCCGTTGCCTGTGTGATAATACACGGTTCCTTCCGTTTCCGTGTTAAATTTTAACTCGCCGGCGGTCAGGACGGATATGAGGGCTGCGTGGTTTTTCAGTATCTCGAAAGACCCTCTGCTTCCGGGAACTTTCACCAACGTCACTTCTCCCGAATAAACCGTCTTTTGGGGTGTTATAATTTCCAACAGCATAGGGTGTTCCGATTATTTTGATTCCTTGAGCAATTGATCGCCTTTTGCGATGGCTTCCTCAATGGTGCCTACCATGCTGAATGCCGCTTCGGGATACCGATCCACTTCTCCGTTCATGATCATCTTAAATCCTTTGATGGCGTCCTGGATGTCCACAAATACGCCCGGTGTTCCGGTAAACTGCGCCGCCATGAAGAAGGGCTGCGACAAAAAGCGCTGTACACGGCGGGCGCGGTGTACAATCTGTTTGTCCTGTTCCGACAATTCGTCCATACCGAGTATGGCGATGATGTCCTGCAACTCCTTGTAGCGCTGCAGCAGCTCTTTCACTTTCTGTGCGGTGTCATAGTGTTCTTTGCCCACGATTTCCGGCGTCAGGATGCGCGACGTAGAGTCAAGCGGATCAACGGCGGGGTAGATGCCCAACTCGGATATCTTGCGGCTCAGTACGGTGGTAGCGTCCAGATGCACGAACGTGGTTGCGGGCGCAGGGTCTGTCAGGTCGTCTGCCGGCACGTAAATGGCTTCTACGGATGTGATGGAGCCGTTTTTGGTGGAGGCAATACGTTCCTGCATTACGCCCATTTCCGAAGCCAGCGTAGGCTGGTAACCTACAGCAGACGGCATACGCCCCAGCAATGCGGACACTTCGGAACCCGCTTGCGTAAAACGAAAAATGTTGTCCACGAAAAACAAAATATCGCGTCCTTTGCCTGTTCCGTCACCGTCACGGAATGATTCGGCAATGGTCAATCCGGACAGGGCAACATTGGCGCGCGCTCCGGGCGGCTCGTTCATCTGTCCGAACACCAGCGTTGCCTGTGATTGTTTCAGTTGTTCTACATCCACTTTCGACAAATCCCAGTTTCCCTCATCCATAGACTTTTTAAACTCCTCGCCGTATCTGATAACGCCTGACTCTATCATTTCGCGGAGCAGGTCGTTGCCTTCGCGCGTACGTTCGCCCACACCCGCAAACACCGACATGCCGGAATATTTTTTGGCAATATTGTTAATCAATTCCATGATAATCACTGTCTTTCCTACGCCTGCGCCTCCCAATAAACCGATTTTACCGCCTTTTGCATAAGGCTCCAGCAGGTCGATCACCTTAATACCGGTAAAAAGGACTTCCGTTTGCGTAGTCAGATCTTCAAACTTGGGCGGGTCGCTGTGGATGCCGTAACCGACTTTCGCTACTTGTTCCATACCGTCAATGGCGTCGCCGATGACGTTGAGCAGCCGCCCGCGCACGTCGTCGCCTTTGGGCATACGAATGGAACCGCCCAGAGCGTTCACTTTCATGCCGCGTTGCAAGCCGTCGGTGGAATCCATCGCAATGGTGCGCAAGGTGCTTTCGCCGATGTCTTGCTGCACCTCCAATACAACAGCCTGTCCATCATGCCTTTTCACTTCCAGTGCTTCGTGGATGTGGGGCAAATTGTCTGCAAAATTTTCAAAACTCACATCTACTACAGGGCCTATAACCTGTATGATTTCTCCCGTAATTTGAGGCATAACTACTTGTTTAGATTAAAAAATTCCCTAATTTTTAAAAGCATAAAATTAGGGAATAATTTTGTATTGAGCAAAAAAAACAGTCCAAAAAGAATGATTTTTTTGCAAATCACTTATTGTCAAATATATATGACAAAATCGCGTTTCGGGATTATTGCTGCCTGTCGAAAAACGCAATAAATTGTGCTACTTCCAGAAGTGATGGTGCAAGCGCCGAAGGAATCATTTTTTCAAATTCCTCCAATAATTCGTCGGGTAAAAGATCTTTGAAATCCGTAATGATAAATCGGTCGCCGCTCTCCACCTGTACCGGTATCACTTCGGAATCGTCCGATCCGTCACGTGTCATTATCACGTCTTTGCCGTTGCTGCCTATCCTGTAAGTTCCCGTTAATACGGAAATACCTTTGGTGCTCATAGCGCATTTGCCGCCGTTAAAAGTTATCTGGATGTTCAGCTCCTCTATGATTTCGGCGGGAATCGTTATACTGGCGGTAGTGGCTATTGCCGTATGTATATCAACTTGAGACAATTTCCATGTGCCTTCAATCATTTCCGAAAGCGGAGGAATTTTGTCTTTGTCCTTTTTGCACGAATACAGAAACGATGAACACGCCAATATGCTTAAACACAGTAATATACTTAATTTTTTCATGTTTGATTTTTTAATTGTTTCTTTTTGTCTATATAATATAGGTATATTTTTTAAACGTATTTTTTTGATAAAAGTTACATTTCTGCATGAAAAAATTTTGATTATTTTTGCGCTTCTTTATCAAGTAACGGTATGACCGATTATCAACAACTGTGTATGCAGGCATGTGACACGGCAAAGCAGGCGGGCGCTTTCATCCGCCATGAAGCGTGTACGTTTTCTCCGCAAAAGGTGGAAGTGAAAGGCGAACATAACTTTGTGTCGTATGTGGACAAAGGCGCCGAACAAATGATTGTGGAACAATTGCGCGGCATATTGCCCGAAGCGGGCTTTATTACCGAAGAAGGCACGGCGAGCGACAGAAAAGCCCGCTTCAACTGGGTGATTGACCCGTTGGACGGCACCACTAATTTCATACACGGGTTGCCTCCCTACGCCGTGAGTATTGGCTTGCTGGAAGACAATGTTCCCGTGGTGGGCGTAGTGTACGAAATCTCTCTCAACGAATGTTTTTATGCATGGAAAGGTGGCGGTGCATACCTTAACGGTGTGCCCATAAGCGTTTCCGCCAGATGTTCCGTGAACGACTCGCTCATCGCTACCGGATTCCCGTATTATGATTACCATTTGATGCGTCCCTACATTGACTGTCTGGAATATTTTTTGCAACATTCGCATGGCGTGCGGCGACTCGGTTCTGCAGCCACCGACCTGTCATACGTGGCATGTGGACGCTTTGAAGCATTTTATGAATACAGCCTCAGTTCTTGGGATGTGGTGGGCGGAGTGTGTATCTTGCAAGAAGCCGGAGGAAAAGTCAGCGATTTTTCAGGTGGCGGCAATTATATTTTCGGGAAAGAAATAGTGGCTTCCAACCATTTGGTATTCAACGAGTTTTTGAAAATCGTACAAACATATCTGAAAAAGTGAAAAAGATAGCTTTGGTAACAGGCGCCACGTCGGGCATTGGGAAAGCGACTGCGGAGATATTGGCCGAAAACGGATATGATCTAATCATCACCGGACGGCGGACGGTGTTGCTGGAAGATTTGAAAAAAGCGTTGGGCGTCAAATACAAATGCGACGTGCTGTCGCTGAATTTCGACATCCGCTGTCGCGAACATGTCGAAACCGCAATAGACCATCTTCCCGCTACATGGAAAAAAATATCCGTGCTGGTGAACAATGCGGGACTTGCATCGGGATTAGATCTCATTCAGAACGGTTCGACGGATGACTGGGACCGGATGATTGACACCAACGTGAAAGGCTTGCTGTACATCACTCGAAAAGTGGCAGCGCTGATGATGGAAGCGAAAAGCGGACACATTGTCAATATTACCTCTATTGCTGCTAAGGAAGTGTATGAAAAGGGCAACGTGTACTGTGCCACCAAACACGCTGTGGACGCTCTTACCGAAGGAATGCGTATCGACCTGTTGCCGTACGGCGTCAGAGTGACTTCCATTGCCCCCGGGATGGTAAATACCGAGTTTTCCACCGTACGTTTCAAGGGCGACAGGGAACGCGCCGACAAGGTATATGAAGGGCTTATCCCGCTGTGTGCCGGCGACGTTGCCGACGCTGTGTGGTTTGCCGTTTCCCGCCCCGCCCACGTGAACATCAACGATATGCTGATTATGCCCGCTGCTCAGGCAAACGCAACCATTGCATACAGAAAATAATTGCGCCGTGAAAAAATACACATACCCTGTCTTATTTGATTTTGTTACCAACGTTTTGCAAAAAATGGGATTATCCGAAGACGACGCCGCCCGTTGCGCCAAAGTGTTTCTGGCTGCGGAAATGCGCGGTATATCTACGCACGGCGTTATCCGACTTTCCGATTATTTCAAACTGTGGGAAGCGGGACGTATCAATGTGACGCCTGATATTCGCGTGGTGCACGAAAGCCCGAGCACGGCGGTACTTGATGGAGACGGCGCCATCGGGATGCTGCCTTCCGTAAAGGGGATGCAAATGGCAATCGACAAGGCGCAGACCGCAGGAACGGGATGGGTGGCGGTGCGTAACTCGTCCAATTTCGGCATCTCCGGCTATTACGCCATGATGGCGCTGCAGCATGACATGATAGGCTTTGCCTCTACCAATGCCAGCCCGTTAGTGGCGCCCACATTCTCATCCAAAGCCATGCTGGGCACCAACCCCATCGCTATTGCCGTTCCGGCGGGACAACAACCGCCGTTTGTCGCCGATTTCGCCACAACGCCCGTCACGAGAGGAAAACTTACCGTTGCCGCCAAAAAAGGCGAAAAAATCGCTTTCGGCTACGCACAGGACGCAGACGGCAACCCGACCAACGATCCTACCGCCATAGAACATGGCGGCTCCATGCTGCCGCTGGGCGGCGACCGTGAACACGGCAGCCACAAAGGGTACTGCCTCGGCGCAACGGTGGACATCCTTGCCGCAGTACTGTCGGGCGCAAATTTCGGCCCGTTCGTGCCGCCTATGATGTCCTATCTGCCGCTGTTGGATGAAAAATCGGGCGAAGGCTGGGGGCATTTCTTCGGAGCAATGCGCGTGGACGCTTTCATGCCTGTGGAGGTATTTAAACGACGGATGGACAAGTGGATTGAAGTCATGCGAAATGCCCCTCCTGCCAAAGGTCAGCAAAAAGTATTGATTCCGGGCGATCCCGAGCGCGAAAACGAAGAACGGATTGCGCGGGAAGGCGTCACACTGCTGCCTCAGGTAATTGCCGACATGCGGACAATTGCTGAAAAGACCGGAGTGGCTTTCGAATAACATATAATATATACCATTAATATATACCATTAATATACCATGGCTGAATCCAATTTTGTTGATTATATCAAAATCTTCTGCCGCTCCGGCAAGGGAGGTGCAGGTTCTGCCCATCTCCACCGTGACAGGCTCAACGCAAGAGGCGGACCGGACGGAGGCGACGGCGGACGCGGCGGTCATGTCATCCTGCGTGGCAACAGCCAGTTGTGGACGCTCATCCACCTGAAATACCGGCGGCATGTCTTTGCCGGCGACGGCGAAAACGGCGGCAGCGCGCTAAAAACAGGCGCCAACGGCGAAGACAAGATTATAGAAGTGCCCTTGGGCACCGTTGTCCGCGATGCGGAAAGCGGGGAAATGCTCTTTGAAATTACCGTACACGGGGAAATGCAGATTCTTGCAAAGGGCGGGAGAGGTGGACTGGGCAACGACCATTTCAAAACGCCGACCAATCAGACGCCCCGTTATGCCCAACCCGGAGAACAGGGTGAAGAAAAATGGGAGATCCTCGAGCTGAAAATTCTCGCAGATGTTGGTTTGGTAGGCTTTCCCAATACCGGAAAATCAACGCTGCTGTCGGTCATATCGGCAGCAAAGCCGGAAATAGCCGACTATCCTTTCACTACGCTCACGCCAAACCTCGGCATAGCCCTCTATCGCAACAACCGATCCTTTGTGGTGGCCGACATTCCGGGCATCATTGAAGACGCACATCTGGGGAAAGGGCTGGGCATACGTTTCTTGCGGCATATCGAACGTAACTCCGTGCTGCTTTTCATG
>JAISWR010000112.1 GCA_031270985.1 Bacteroidales bacterium
GGAAGACTTCAGCGGCTCCCACGAATTTCGCTTTTTCGGCAAAGACCACGAAACCTTCAGGACATACCTCAAGGAAGGACTGCCGCTGCTTGTCAAAGGCAGCTTCCAGCGCAATTTCCACAATGAACTCGAACCGAAAATCAAAAGCATCACCTACCTGAGCAACGTAAGAGAAGACATGCTGAAAAGCGTGTCGTTTATCCTTCCGTTGCACCTCATCGGCGAGGCTTGGATGGATCGGCTAACGGCGGAAATAGGCCGAAACAAAGGCAAGGTACAATTGAGATTCAGAATTGTAGATGCGGAAGACAATCAAATGGTCAATATGTTTTCGCGCAACACAGGGATTGATGTCAGCAACGAAATGTTGGATTTCCTGCAAAAAGAACAAATTGAATTTAAGGTGAATTGAATCGTCTCTCATTCTACCGACATTTACTTTCAAAGGTTTTTTTCGTACAGAATGCCTACCCTGTTCCAATTGACGACGTTCCAGAATGCCTGTATATAATCTGCGCGTTTGTGCTGATATTTCAGGTAATACGCATGTTCCCACACATCGATGCACAGTATCGGTTTGCCTTTCACTTCGGCAATATCCATCAACGGGTTATCCTGATTTGAGGTAGCGCTGATTTTCAATGTTCCGTCGCTGGATATTAGCCATATCCAGCCTGATCCGAAGAACGATATTGCCATTTGCGAAAAGAGATTTTTGAATGCTTCAAACGACCCGAAATCACGGTGCATGGCATCGGCAAGTTTTCCGGAAGGCTCGCCTCCTCCGTAGGGTGACATGATTTCCCAGTACAGGTTATGGTTGTAATAACCGCCGCCGTTGTTGCGAATGGTTGCCGGATATTTTGAAATCGTCTTTAAAATATCTTCAATATTTGCCACAGGAATGGCAAGCGCCTGCAAGGCTTCATTGAGATTTCCGGTGTACGCCGCATGGTGTCGCAGGTAGTGCAGCGCAACGGTCAGCGGGTCTATGTCCGGATCAAGCGCATTGTAAGCATAAGGCAGATCGGGTTGCGAAAATACCGCAATGTGTGGTTTCATCGTATTCTGTTTTGATATATGTTATGATTCATAACGTCTATAACAAAATATATCCTCTTTTTGCCGAAAAACGGATCGGAAATATCCTGATCGTGTATTCATCAATGTAAAAACGCGGATATCAGCCACCGTTCCTCATCGGGGAACAACAGGGCAAGGAAAATTATTGTTTGCACTTTCAATTTTCAATGAGGGGATTTTCATTATCTTTGCCGTCCTAAAAATCTGAAAAATATGCAGGAAAGTCTGAAACATCCTGTTTTTAAAATTATTTCCCGCATAGCTGCAAAGGAAGGCATACAGGCGTTTGTCATTGGCGGTTATGTGCGCGATCTGTTGATAGGACGTCCCTCTAAGGATATTGATATTGTGGTGACGGGGGGCGGTATAGAACTTGCCCGCAAAGTGGCGGCAAGCATGAAACATCCGCCGGAGGTAAGCGTTTTCAAAAACTTTGGGACGGCGATGTTCCGTTACGAAGGGGTTGAAATTGAGTTTGTGGGAGCGCGTCGCGAGTCGTACAATCGGGATTCGCGTAATCCCGTGGTGGAAAACGGCACGTTGGACGATGACCGGATGCGTCGTGATTTCACCATCAATGCGCTGGCTGTTTCGCTCAACGAAGATGACTACGGACAACTGATCGACTCTTTTGACGGGATGCAAGACTTACAGAGCCAGATTATCCGCACGCCGCTCAGCCCGGACGCTACGTTCAGTGATGACCCCCTTCGCATGATGCGGGCAATACGTTTCGCCTCGCAAATAGGATTTCATATTCATCCCGACACTTTTGCCGCCATTGTTCGCAACAGAGAGAGGATAAGCATTATTTCCAAAGAACGTATTGTTGACGAACTGCACAAAATCATTCTTTCGGAACGCCCCTCTGTGGGCTTTCAGTTGTTGGATCTGTCCGGACTATTGGATTTGATTTTTCCGGAACTCACCGCTATGAAAGGAGTGGAAAAAAGGGGTAAATATGCACACAAAGACGTTTTTTTGCACAGCCTGCAGGTGTTGGACAACATTGCGCCGCACACCGACAATCTGTGGCTGCGTTGGGCGGCTTTGGTACACGACATCGGAAAACCGGCAACTAAGCGTTTCCAACCCGATACGGGATGGACTTTCCACGGGCATGAATTTACCGGCGCCAACATGATTCCTTCATTGTTCCGTACGCTGAAACTGCCGCTGAATGAATCCATGAAATACGTCCGGAAACTGGTATTGTTGCATTTGCGTCCCATTGTGCTGGCTGAAGATGTTGTCACCGATTCGGCGGTGCGGCGGTTGCTCTTCGAAGCGGGCGACGACATTGACGATCTGATGTTGCTGTGCGACGCCGATATCACATCAAAAAATGCCGACAAAATATATCGTTACCGGCAAAATTACGAACTTGTGCGTCGCAAATTGAAGGAAATTGAAGAAAAAGATGCCATCCGCAACTTCCAGCCACCGGTTTCCGGCGACGAAATTATCGCCACATTCGGTATTCCACCCGGACGTGAGATAGGCATCATCAAGAACGCCATCAAAGACGCTATTTTGGACAGTATCATCCCCAATGAATATCAAGCGGCGCGCACGTTCATGCTGCAAAAAGCGGCGGAACTCGGCTTACAACCCGTATCAGGAGAATAATTGCCGTGCTTTTTCCAATCCTTCGCACAGCAAATCCACTTGAAGGCATACAAAACAAACACTCGCCTGTCTGCAAAGAAAGTAATCGAGAACTACGGCAATCTGTGGTATATTGAGCGGGCGTTCAGGATGAACAAGACCGATTTAGGGATACGTCCGATTTATCATCACGTCAGAAACCGCATTGAAGGGCATATCTGCATCTGTTTTACCACCTACACCGTTTTACTTGAAACGGAACGTATGCTAAAAAAACATTTGCCGAAATATCGCTCAAACGCGCACAGGAACTCCTAAAGACGATGTACCAACTAACTTATCGCCTGCCAAACTCGCGTGAAACACATACCAAAGTTCTCGGAATGAGCGACGAGCAGTTGCGGCTCTTTCATATAGTGGGTCGGTGGTGTCGGTAATTTTTTTTGGGGTGTCCCATTGCGCAAAACAGGAGTTTCGCATTCACGTATGAATGAACAGTTCAAATTTCTAAAATCCTGCAAATAAGCGACCATTTGAACCGCGAAATCCTCATTAAAAACAAATTCACCTCTTTTTTGGCATGTTTTTTGAAATAAATCTAAAAAAATATCAATTTAAATACATAAAAACACATGAAACACAAAAGACACATATTTTTAGCATTGGCAGTTTTCGCCATGATGACGGCCTGTAAAACGAAGGAAGATTTGAACCCGACTGACTTGTCTGTTACGCCTGACCTAAAAGAGATACAGTTCAACGCCGATGGCTCCCGTACCGACGGCGAGGCGGAAAACGCTTATTTATTCTTTGTTGTCACCAATCAGATTGACTGGAATGTCACCTCCGACCAGACATGGTGCAAGACGAGCAAGCAGGGAAGCCAGCTGAGGATAAGCGCCGACGTCAACACGTCGTCCGACGTACCGCCGGCTGCTACAAATACCGTAACAACCGCAGGGGAAGAGCATAAGATCACTAATGTTGCGACACAGGCTGCAGCTACTGCCGTCCCCGAACAGCCCGAACAGCCACCTGTTTCGCCCACGCTGACGCTGTCGCCGAATCTGGATGCCATGGAGTTCGACGTCAACGGCGTGTCCGCTACTTCCAACGGTTCGGTTATCGTCCCCAGATTCACCGTTGCCACCAACCAGCTC
>JAISWR010000010.1 GCA_031270985.1 Bacteroidales bacterium
CTTGTTTGCGCAGGCCTGTTCAGCAGGAGTTCGCACTGTGCGATGCTTTCTTTCAGCCTGTTGAGGTACTGTTCGTCGATGCCGCAGGCTTGCAGGTCGGCGGCGCGGGCTTCCGCTTCCTCTGCGATGTTCTTTGCGAGGATCACCGCATCCATAGCATATCCGCGGTAGAGCGTACTTTTGCTGAGCGTTGCCTTGTGTAGCAGCGTCGGGTTGCCCGTTTTGAAGGCATAGACATACAAGGCCTTGGCCGTGGCGACGGTGAGCTGCACCATTTGGTCGAAAGCGTTTTCCTTTTCAACCGTAGCCCCTTTCGTAGAGACGTCCTGTTGTTCCTGCGCTTTCCGGACAATGTCGGCGATGTTGCCTTCCAACTGCGCCACAGCCTGTCCGAAGGCCGGTACGCCCGCATACGCGGAAGCGTACTTCCGGCATGTATCCGATACTTTTTGATACATGGCCAATTTAGATTCCTGACGATCGTTCATGATTTACTAATTTTAAGGTGTTATAATTACTGATTACAAAAACATTCATTTCATTTACAGAAAAATTCATTTCATTTACACGCGAACATACGCCATTTACACGCAAACATACATCGCTTACACGCGAACATGCGTCGCTTACATGCAAACATACGTCGCTTACACGCCAACATGCGTCGCTTACATGCGAACATGCGTCGCTTACATGCGAACATGCGTCGCTTACACGCAAACATACGTCGCTTACACGCAAACATACGTCGCTTACATGCGAACATGCGTCGCTTACATGCGAACATACATCATTTACACGCGAACATACATCATTTACACGCGAACATACGCCATTTACACGCCAACATGCATCGCTTACATGCGAACATACGTCATTTACACGCAAACATGCGTCGCTTGTATCCATATTTATTTCATCTCTGTTCATTATTCATTATTCATTTTCGGCTGGACGACGATCCGCCCATCCGCGTCACGGCTTTCGACGGCGCCGGACAACAACGCCACACTTGCGAAGCACAGTCCCAACCAGCATACGGCCGTTTTCCAAATAAGCCGCCGAATCTTTTATTGCTATTAAGATTTACCATGATCATCCTGTTTCTTTATCTGATCGAATTTCAAATAGTGCTCGTTTCAATTAATGATGCAAAGTACGGAAAAAAAATGACATACCATGCTCCAAAAGCGTTTTTTTTATGGCCGCTGTTAAACGGTTCATGATCTGCCGGAGATATGGCTGATATGCTGTGGCGCCTGTGGAGGACGGCAAGGGTAGCGGAACATGCCACGCAGGTAAGCATGGCGCGCTGCTGCGTTGGCGGCGTACAGGCGCACGTGCACAGCGATAACCCCCTTCCGTTGTACGGTTTATTTTCGTACAAGCCCTCAACGATACCGACCATAAAAAGTCGCCTGCAAACATCAAAAACCGATACTGCGGCGATAGATAAATTCCGGATTTTTTTTACCGTTTTATGCAACAAAGCGAACAAAAAAGCGCCCTGCGCTATGTTTTATCATAGGGCAGGGCGCCTTTTTTTGATTTTGAGATGTTTACTACTTCAAATCTTTCCACATTTTCCATCCAGAGCAATACAAGCCTGCAGTCATGTGCTCCTTGTTGTAAACATTGGGGTCTGCATTATGAGCCATCAAGTATTTGAAAAGTTCGGGAAATTCCCTTTTCGCAGCCCAGAGAAGTGCATCGTTGCCTTCGTTGTCCCTTAAGTGGATGTTGGCTCCATTCTGATGAAGGTACTTCACTACATCCAGACGGTTGGCTGCGGCTGCCGTGATAAGAGCGGTTTTGCCTCTATCGTTGACGGCATGGATGTCGCCCCCGTTTTTGTGAAGGTATTTCACAATTTCTAAGAAGCCAAAAACAGCGGCAAACATAACGAGTGTGGTGCCGGTGGGACCCTTGAATTTAACATTAGCGCCCTTCTTGTGCAAGAAGGTTACAATGTTAAGGCGCCCGTTCTTGATGGCTTCTATCAGTGCAGCGTCGAGAGCGTTTTGGGAAACACTTTTTGTCAGACAGAGCCACCTGACGCGGAGAAGGCTGCCCTTGATGACAGCTGCTTTCAATTTTTGTTTTGTTGTAAGTCTCTCTTTCTTTACCATACACGGACTGTTTTGCACACCCATCTCACCGGATTTAAAAATCCCGCATTTTCGGAGGTTTTTTGCTAAAAAGACAATTATTGCACATGATAAAGATTCGTACAAAATTTAACGCCGCAAACGTACAACATAAAAACGCATTTTTCAAATAGTTTTGAGGTATTATTTGGATGTATTTATCTTCGATGAAGGTTTCACCGTTCAAACGGTCGTTTTTTCTGCTATCCATTGCCTGAATTGAAAATCGGCGGAGCCAACGGCCATATCTTCATCACCGCAGGTTACGATCTGCGATGATGAAGGCTATGGATTTCAGCGGCAACCGACGACCATGCAATATCACTCACAATGCGACGTCCAGCCCCGTGTTGTTGCTTTCTTCAAGGTTTGAACCGTCGGGTGTTTGCAGTTTCACGTTTTTGATGACGAAGTTCTCCGTGTAGCGGATAACGCCTGCTTTTCCGGCTTGGATGTCCATATCGGTCAATTCCACGTTTTGAATCACCGACTGTTCCGACCCCACACAGTTCACCAGCGTTCCGGTGTGCGTGCCTTTGATGTTGGACAGGTACACGTTGCGGAAGTGCGGCGTTCCCTGTTCGGGCGGCACTTGTTGGAGCATCACGTTCCAGTGTGTGGGCAGTTCCTGTCCTTCGTACTCTTTGGGCAATGAGGAATAACTGTACGACGGGTTCCAGTTCATATCGCAGTTCAGGATGAAGCGAGTGCTGTCGGTGGTCACGTTGTCCATGTAGATGTGTTCCACCACTCCGCCTCGGGTCATTGCCGATTTGATGCGCAGGGCGGCGCTTGTGCCCAGCGAACGGCTGTCGGCGCAATAGATGTGGCGTATTCCGCCCGACGTTTCGCTGCCGCAGGTCATCAGTCCTGCTCCTTTGCGAGCGGTACAGTTGCGGATGAATACGTACTCGGTGGGGCGGTTCACCCGCAGTCCGTCTGCGTCGCGTCCCGCTTTCAGGCAGATGTTGTCGTCGTTGCAGTCAATGTCGCAGCCTTCCACCAGGATATGGTGCGAGGAGTCGATGTCAATGCCGTCGGTGCTTGGTCCGTGTCCGCCCATGTTGTTGCGGATGGTGACGTTGCTCACCGTGCAGTACGAGGAGTACAGCACCTGCACCGTCCAGAAGCCCGCCCGCAGGAAAGTAAGCCCGTCAATGGTGACGTTTTTCGATCCGGACACCAGCAGCGAGCGCACCCGCTTGCAGTCATAGTCCACGATCCAGCGCAATCCGCGTTTTTCGTAGTCGCGGCGCATTTCCCAATATTTGTCCCACAGGTATTTTCCGTCGCCGTCAATGGTTCCTTCTCCGGTGACGGAAGCATTTTCTGCGTCTATCACGTTGATGATTGCCGAGGGCCACACCATCTCCACGCCTGCCACGCGGGTGGGTATTTCGGGAAATGCCGCTTCGTTATTCACCGCTTTCAGGGTTACTTCTTTTCCGATGTGCAGTTCCACGTTGCTTTTCACGAAGACGGCGCCGGTAAGGTACACGCCCGACGCAAAGTCCACGCGTCCGCCGCCCTGTGCGGCACATTCGTCGATAGCGGCCTGAATCTGCTGTGTTGCCGGTATGGTGTCGTTCTGAAAGGCTACCGTTACCTGATGTTTGCCCGCAGGTTTTGCCTGAGCGCCAACGGTTTTTACCCAGTCCGGAAGTCGGGAGGCATTGCCGCAGTTGTTGCATGTCACGATAATAAGGGTCATAAAGACCGTGACGAGAATTTTTCTGATCATAGGTTCTATTTTAGATATTTATATTTAAATGTTTATTGGTGTGCAAAGATACATCTTATTTTTAATGATGGTGATAAAGTTGTCTAATTTATTATGGAACGTTCTATGATGATTCGCGTGTCCGGCCCTGCATTGAAGAGCAGGTCCAGGATGCTCAAGTCGGGCAGGAAGCCGGATTTGTTCTGAAAAACCTGCGTGTAGGGCGCGGGGGAGAATGACGGGTCGTCCGATTGCTTTCCGGCTTTGGGGTGAATGTCGTTCCGCCGGTCTTCATATACCTCGGAGCTGATCGCAAAAGTGTCGCTTTCCGTGATGTGCAGCGGGATGTTTGCAAGCCGACACACCGTGCGCAGGATTTTCAGGTTAAGATCGTACAGGTAAACATGCCGTTCGGTAAAAAACGGCATCAAATCGTCCATGTAGTACTCGTAAAAAGGCGACCTCCGATAAGCCGACTCAATGGCTTTGGAATGTAATTTCTGCCACGGTGTGTGGTAGGCAATCCGTATTTGCGTGACGGGAATTTTCGGTTTTGTCTCATGCAACACCGGCACCACCAAATCCAACAATCCGTTGGCGGTGCTGATGGTGCAGCGGTTGCGGTATGTCTGCCGATTAAAATTTTCGTGCCGTTCCAGCGTCACGGGACGATTCGCCAGCAATTTGGAATAATAGCGAACGGGGGCGAAATAGGCTGTGGACAACAGAACGGTCTTTACCAAAAGCATGATTTTATTTCGTGGCACATCAAGAAATCATTAAAACCCGTTCGACGAATAGTTTCTTATCGGGCAACCGAGCCGTTTTTTCCGTTCACCACACCGTCGTCGCTGTTGTACCACGCGCGATATTCCGAATAGCCCAAATCGGGTGCGGCGTCATCGAAGGGAAAGCCCAAATCGGCGCCGCGGTCAATCAATTGGCTGTTTGCCGCCGGTTTCATCAGGTCAATATCGGGTAGAGAGCCGTCCGGTCGGCGCGGGCGCGTTAATTCCGACATATCGACGCTTCTGAAATCGGCGTCGGTCAGCGCAAGCGACAGGGTAAACGAATTGTTTGACATTACGCTCTCATTCATATTCACATTGACGATATGGCTTTCTGCAGTACGCGGACTGTAGGAAACATTGTTTTTTATGTTGTGTTCGTAACCCGGGACATCCGAAGGAACGGGATCGCTTGCGTTTTTACGGTTTAACATGTTAAAATTGGCGGGATTGCGGTAGCCCGTGTTGTGGTAAAAATCCAGTCCGCCCAGATGATGGTTGGCGTAAAAGCCTTGATTTTTATTATCTACCGCCAGACAAAAACGAATAACATTGCGCGGGACGGGATTGGGAACGTTCGGATTTGCCCTCATGGCGTAACCGCCCGACTTGAAACCCGCTCCGTTTGCCAACAGTTCGCCCGTCGTGGAATAACCGTTTCTGAAAGCCCAGCAATTTTCGATGATGACCGGCGCTTTGTTGTTGATCAGGTCATAACCGTCGTCGCTGTTGTACCACGCGCGACATCCGCGAAAGATGTTCCCGGTATCGCCCGTACTGTTCAGGTGTCCGCCGAAACCGTCGGTGTTGCCGCCTTTTTTATCTTCCGACACGTTGTCCCAATTGTTGTAAGCATCGCAGTTAAGCACCAGATTATTGGCGCCTTTTGTGATATAAAAACCGACAGCCATGCCGTCGTGCATTGCCAGATTTTCGTAAATACAGTTGTTGCCGCCCTCGTGGTGGAAACATTCCGATTGCGTGTGGTTCAATATGGTAACTTGCGTGCCGACCACTTCAAAATTTTTGAAATGCAGATAAGAACCGCTCACAAAAAACACGTAAACACGCTTGCCGGCAGGTTTTACGCCGGAGAGGTCGAAAACAGCCCGTTCGTCCGGATAGCCGAAATAGCAAATCCGTTGGGTGGGAGTTCCGCTTTTGTCCATTTTGAAAACGCGGGCATAAATGCCGTAATTTTCCATAATCTGACTTTCGGAAATCTGGTAAGTTCCGCCGCGAAAGTAAACCGTATCACCCGGCGTTACAACGGATTGAGCTTTATTCAGCGTGGCGTAGGGCGAATTAATTGTA
Organism: Bacteroidales bacterium; assembly: GCA_031270985.1. Taxonomy (GTDB): domain Bacteria; phylum Bacteroidota; class Bacteroidia; order Bacteroidales; family UBA4181; genus JAIRLS01. The sequence continues at coordinate 5,970 of JAISWR010000010.1, forward strand.
CCGCTGTTATTGTCGTTGCCATCGGTAGCCACGTAAATGTTTTTTGCCGTAGCCTGTACCGTCACAAAAGCAAATAAAATAAGAAAATGTTTCGGATTCATGTTTTTGGGCTTTATCAATATCGCTTATTGTCAAATTATTTATCGGAATCCATTTCCGCCACGTACACTTCCTGCAAACATTGCGGCTTTCGCTTCGTGTTTCACACGCTGTTTCATAAAAATCAGCGCGTTACAGTTCGACGCAATTATTTTTTTGCTGCGTGTTCCGATCGGTATTTTGCATTGATGCCTTCCAGCACGGACGATGTGATGTCAAGTTCGGGTGCGGCATAGAGGATATTGCCCGGAAACGTATTGGCAAGGATATATTTGTATCCTTTGCTGCTGTTATATTCTTTCAGATAATCCATAATGGCCTGCAAAACCTGCCGCTGCATCACGCTTTGATCTTCTGAAAGTTCCAGCCGGTACTGTTCGCTCAGTTGCATCAGCGACTGTTCGTCGGATGCCAGTTGCTGCTGCATTTCCGTAAGTTTGGCGCGTGTTTCCAGCCCTTTGTTCGCTTTGTTTTGAAAATCTGCAACATTTTGCTGGAATTTCCGTTGTTTGTTGTTCAATTCGGCATCCAGTTTTTTCATTTTTTCGGACAGTTCGTCGGTCAGATCGGTTGCCATTTGGTAATGCCGCATCAAAGTGTCGATATTGACATAAACGATGCTTTCATCAGCCACATGGGCAATCAGTCCGTTTTCTCTTTCCGGCGGCTGTACCGCGGGGCTTTCCGTTTCGGCTTGTCGGCGGTTGCAGGACAAGCATATTACTGCAATCACTATCGAAAGTAAAGTGAGTCTTTTCATGTATGAATCGTTTTGATGATTAAAAAACGTGCAAAGATAGCAAATATTTTGATTCCTATTCCGATCCTGCAATTTTTTGCGGGTTAAACGTACGAAAACTGGCGAAAAAAAATGCTCCAGACTGTTTCCGGCTTCGCGCCTCGCCGCCACAATGACGGTAAATCAACCTTTTTGATACAGTTCCGTCATCTGCGCAAATCGGTTACGACCGTTTGCAACACTGCAACGTCTCACGCGGCAAAGTAAACAACAGCAACAGGTAATGAACGGCGCCCTCATCCGCGCTATCCATACAGGTTTTAGCTGCGGACTTGAGCGGTGTAACCTCCGTGTAAATTCTATTTGTTTGCACTTTCAAATTTCGGCCAAAATTTACGGCGCCTCAAACTTTTTTTGTCAAGGATTAAAATTTTCAAAAATTCATGTATATTTGTCGGGTAATTAGTCATTACAAGAGCGTATGAGCGAAGTCATTCTGAAAACATTGATGCAGTTGTTTGCCTTAGTGGTCAAGCAAGATAGCGGTGTGTTGGGCAATGAACGGGCTTATGTGGAACGATTTTTGCGGCAGCAACTTCACGAGGGAAACGCCGCAGAGTATCTGGAAATGTTCGATCGCTATTCGCAAGATGAACGCAAGGAAGAGGTGACCTCTGTGAAGGATTCCGTGCGGGTGTTGCAGATTTGCCGACAAATCAACGGGACGCTGACACAGAAACAGAAAGTGGTGGTGTTGTTGCGTGTGTTTGAGCTTGTGAATGTAACGTCTCACTTTTCTGACTCGCGTATGCTCATCATCAGCGCCATTGCCGACGTGTTCAACATCCCGCCGCAGGAATACCAAAGCATTAAAACCTTTGCGACGGGCAATACACCTGCAGAACTTGATTTGAAAGAGATACTCCTCATAGGCAATGATCTGCCGTTGTGCAGCAATGCCAAAACGGTGAACAACTGCGAATTGGAGGGCATCCTCGTCGTGTTGCATGTGTTCGGCATGGATTTGTATTTCCTGCGATACATCGGTGCGGGTTTTGTCTATCTCAACAGCACATTGTTGAACAACAGGAGTATCAGTCTTTTCGCCAGCGGAAGCACCATACGCATACCCCGTAGCAAACCGCTATATTACAGCGATGTGGTGGCAAACTTTACAGCATCCGTTACCGGAAAAATTTTATTTGAAGCCCGCAACATCAGCATAGTCTTTCCAAGCGGCACAGTGGGATTGCACCATATTTCCCTCTCAGAAAATCATGGACAGTTGATAGGTATCATGGGTGCAAGCGGTTCGGGGAAAACTACCCTTCTGAATGTTCTTTGCGGCATGGAACGTCCCACCGACGGAGAAGTGTTCATCAACGGCGTCAACCTGCATGACCACAAACACGAACTGGAAGGCATCATCGGCTACATCCCGCAGGACGACCTGTTGATTGAGGAACTGACGGTGTTTGAAAACCTGTATTATAACGCGCGATTGTGTTTCCGCGATAAAACGCGGGGAGAATTGGAACATACGGTGGACAGAACTTTGCACGCACTCGGACTGTACGATCGCAAGAATTTGAAGGTCGGATCGTTTATGAACAAAACCATCAGCGGCGGACAGCGCAAACGCCTGAACGTAGCGCTGGAACTGTTGCGCGAACCGTCCATCCTCTTTGTGGACGAGCCTACTTCCGGACTTTCGTCCAGAGATTCGGAGAACGTGATGGATCTGATGAGCGAACTTGCGCAAAAAGGGAAACAGGTCTTTGTGGTGATTCACCAGCCATCGTCGGATATTTTCAAGATGTTTGACAAAATCATTATTCTTGATGCGGGCGGCTACATGATTTACTACGGCAATCCTGTGGAAGCGGTGATGTACTTCAAACGCGCCGGAGAGAAAATCAACAGTGAGGTAGGCGAATGTCCGTCATGCGGCAACGTCAATCCGGAGTTGATATTTAATATTGTCGAGGAAAAAGTGGTGAACGAATTCGGCAACTACACCAACGAGCGGAAAATATCACCGATGCAGTGGGAGGAACGCTACCGTAAAAACTTTGCTCCTGTCACGGCGGAAACAGTGCGCGAACGACCACCCCACATGTTGAATATTCCCAATTGGTTCACGCAGTTTTACATTTATCTTACGCGCGATTTTCGTACCAAAATCAGCAACCGGCAATACCTGCTGCTCACTTTGCTGGAAGCTCCGGCGCTGGGATTGATTCTGGCATACGTCATCCGCTACATTGCCGACCCGATGTCGGACGTTTATATTTTCCGTGAAAACGAAAACATCCCCATTTTTATCTTCATGAGCCTCATCGTAGCGTTATTTTTAGGGCTGATTGTGAGCGCCGAAGAAGTTTTCCGCGACCGTAAGATTCTCAAACGGGAAGCGTTTCTCAATTTGAGCAAATCCGGCTATCTGACGGCAAAAATATTCCTGCTGGCGGTGATATCCGCACTGCAATCGTTTCTGTTTGTCATCGTCGCCAATTCTATTCTGGAAATCAAAGAAATGTATTTCATATACTGGCTGGCGATGTTTTCCACCTCAGTAGCCGCCAACATTCTGGGGTTAATCATCTCCTCCACGTTCAATTCGGCGGTTACTATCTACATCGTCATTCCTCTGCTGATGATTCCCATGATGGTGCTCAGCGGCGCAATGTTCAGTTTCGACAAACTCAACCGCAAGGTGAGCGGCGTGGATAAAGTGCCACTGGTGGCTGAATTTATGATTACACGGTGGTCATACGAAGCGTTGATGGTGTATCAGTATAAAAACAACAGGTTTGAAAAATATTTTTACGACATTGAAAAAAAAGAAAGTTCGGCGGATTTTCGACAGGCGTACGTAGTCCCCGAGCTGGAAACATGCTACCATCATTGTTTCTTCGAACTGTCCCACAGCGGGAAAATTGAAACAAGCGAAAATGACCTGATTGTCCTGCGAAACGAAGTGGCAAAGGAATTGTCTCTAAATCCAAACGCCCAATTTGACATTTCACTGCTTTATCCGGAAACGTTCAACACAGAAGCCGCTCATTATCTTCATGAATTTATCCACTCCATGAATGCGTACTACATGCAACAGTTTTCTTTAGCCAATCAGGAAAAGGAACAACTTATCGCCTACATGTTGCAGGAAGACACACGGAAATATACCTACCTGAAAAACACTTACTACAACGAACATTTAAGCGAAATTGTCAGAAAATTCTACGAAAAGAACAAAATTTTGCTGTTCAACGGCACACTGGTGCAGCAAATAGACCCGATATATGCAGATCCTGTCGCCACTGCCGGTTGGCTCAATTTCAGGACTCATTTTTTTGCCCCTCGCAAATATTTCGCCAGACGCTATTTCGACACCTACTGGTTCAACATCACGATAATATGGATTTTCGTCTGTCTGTTCTACTTAGTGCTGTATTTCGACGGTTTGAAAAAACTGATACGGTTGCCCGATTATTTCAAGCGAAAAATCGCCCGACCGACATTTTAAGACAGCCCTTATCCCAAAGTCATTGAACTTATCGCCACATCTTGTTGTTTCTTTATTGTAACGACACTCCATGTCGTTTATGGGGATAACAAGATTGAAGGTAATTGTTTTGTCTTCACGAAATTATAATTTCGTGCGAAAATTTCTATGAATTTCAAAAAGAAATAAAGACGGACAGTTGTTATATATGTTAAAAAACGCTAATTATCTAACGAATTTTATGTAGATAGAAATTATTATTTACATATATTGATGAATGGAATAGGGCGGATTGATTAAACGAATATTTATGGACCAATTGATAGTCATCAAAAAAATTACGATAGCCGCAATGGTCGGATTGTTGTTGGTTGGCGCTGTTGCACAGGCGTCTGTAACGAATTATTATGTGGGTTTTTCCGCACAAGGAACGGGTAATGGCGGCAGTTTTGCCAATCGCGCCAACCTTGCTGCTGCCAGAACCTTTGTCAATACACCAAAGAGTGTTGATACATTGAGAATTATCTTTGAGGGCAGCCCTGTCAATACTTATACCATGCCCGACAACAACGGATGGCAATTCCACAGTTCCGCCAAAGTGGTAATTTTTGTCCCTTATAATGACATGCCTGTTGTTTTCTTCGGCAACAACGCCAACATTCGCTTTGTACAGATGAGCGTTGCCAGAACTGCCGCCAAGCCTCTCGCAGTAAACATCACAGGGATAACCATCAGGGATTTTCAAAAAGACATTGAAGCAACTGACGGTACTTCCTCTTTGTTCGATTTACGGGGCACTCACAGTACGCTGACGCTTAACGATGTGACGATTATCAACATTGCCAGCCGGTATCATCCACTGGCGCTGCTGGGAAGCAATACCACATTCAACGTGAAAAAATCCGTTATATCCAACCTGACAAAAAGTCCACATGGCGCTTATGCCATGGTGAATCTCAATAATGTCGAAAGCCGGATCAATATTGAAAATTCAGTTCTGGCAGACTGGAACAACAAAAATATTTCCGTAAGCGGTTGCATGTTTTATTTGAACAACGCATCAGCCGCTCTCTCTATAACAGATTCCGAATTGTACAACTCCTCTGCCCGATCTTATTTTTTCCAAATATACAATGGAAATGTTTGGGTAAACAACAGTAAGATACATGACAATACCGTTACGGGAGGATTTGATGAAGCGGCGTTTTTCTATCCGGGAAGCGGCGGCGGCAGGCTTACCGTCGACAGCAGCATCTTTTCCGGCAACACAGTGAGCACCACGAGCGGGCGGGCTTATTTTGTGCGCAATTACTACGGCACACTCACTATAAACGGCAGTGTTTGCCGCAACAACACCGTACAATCTATCACAAGTTCTTACGCAAGTTTCATACAGGTATATCACGCCGACACATACATTATCGGTTCCACATTCTCAAACAACAACCTGAAAGGATTGGGTATTACCACACACATGGTGTACGGTTGGATTTACGGCAACATATTGATAGTGAACAATACTTTTTCGGGTAACACGGGAATGAACAAAGCCGTACAGTTAGACAACAGCGGAACGGGCGCTGTCATCAGCAACACGTTCTATCAATCGGGAAGCGTCAATATTGCAGATCCTGATGTTCAAACGAGGAACAACCTGATGTTCGGCGACGGTAGCGGTATTACCATACCGCTCAACTCGTCCGGCAAAACGTCGCGTAACATTTTCCAGAACAGTTTCCATCTTGCCGGCGTTTCTTTACCTGTGGTACTGCCGAAAGAAACCTCATACTACATGGAAGATACGCTGACTTGCGGGCCTGCCGGAACACCTTGTTATCACGATATACGCACAGTGCCCGACTCCATTCCTGTTCTTCGCAATGGAGGTTCGGCGGCAGCCACCGGTTTCCCCACGTATATTGCCGCCGACCAGCGCGGCATAACACGTCCCGCTGAAATATCCATCGGTAGCGTTGACCGTGTTTATGAACACAGCGTGAGAAACAACCATCTCGTTATTACCTACGAGCCTAATACGGGAATCATGCCGACCGAATACCGTGTGAATATTACCAACGACTTCCGTCTCAACGGCGTGACGCCCGACTATTCCAACATAGACGAACTGTGGGCGCTCTACAAAGAAACAGAACAACCTGCCCCTGTCGGGACAGCCCGTTTGGAAAGAGATGCCAACGACAGCATTTGGGCGGTGTTTACCCCTGCCACGCAATCTGTGGAAGGAATATTGTTGCCCAAAGTGGGTACTGTGGGCATTCCTGCCGATTTTGTGTACAGCGTCACCGTAAACGGGCAGGAGAAGCAAGGACGCGTGACTTTCACCATCATCAATGTCGATATCCCTTCAGGTATCATGGACGAGTACATACTTCGTTGTTTCACGCACATGAAGCCGCTGACCTCTTTTCAGATGAGCGAAAAATTTTATTCACGCGAAGTGCCCGGTAACGGCGTCGATTTTGCCGGCAATTCCTACGACGGGTTCTCCATTCCCCTGATTGGCGACCTCAACGGCGACGGTAAGCCTGAAATTGTCGTGTTGGGCATTAACGGCGAAAGCCCCATTTACAATGTTGCAACGCATATTTGTATCCTCGAAGGCGCCACAGGCAAAGAAGTGGTGCGTTACCCGCTGCCGTCGAAATGGCGCATACGAAATCCGACGCACAATTCGCCTTCATTGATGGCGCTGGTGAAAACCGACCGCCACAGCCCTTATGCTGAAATCATTATAGCAACAGGTTTTACCAATGACACGGGCGCTGACGATGGCTACCGCAAACGCATCATGTCTTTCAAGGCAAATTTCGATACGATGTTGCCCACCAGTGTGTTACCCAAAGATTCGCCCTCGCGACTGACACTCAAATATGTGAGTACGGAACGCTATGACGACGGCACCGACTATCACTCCGGTGTCGAAATCTATCCCAAAACAGCCCCACTCCCGCAAATTGTGGACATCAATCAGGATGGAAAGCCGGAAGTGGTGGTGTACAACAGCATTTTCGACGCAGCCACCGGTAAGCGGATCATGCAACTGGAACAGTTGCAGCCCATGACCGTAGTCAATACAGGGTTCAACAACAGGCTGCAAAAGGTTGCCGATTACAGAAACTGGGCATATACCGGACGCAACAGGCATACCAGAATATGGAACGACGCCATAACGGGTGACCGCGAAATCAACTTCCCGTTTGTGTATGACCTTGACGGCGACGGTAATATGGAATTTGTTGCCGGCGGAAAGGTGTATTACGACATCAATATCAACAACGGTACATATAAGGTAAAATCGGCCGATCACACCACCTCGGACTATACATCACTGAATATCGGCGAGGGTTACACGGGCGTTGCCGACATCAACAGCGACGGCATCCCGGATATTGTCGTGGTGTCCCATGACGAGGACTACCCGGACAATAGTACTGAATTAACCGGCGGCGTCGTGTATCTCCGCATCAGGGTTTGGAATCCGGGACTGGCACACATCGTGAACGGCAAACTGACTTCCGTACTCGACAAACACAGCACGCCTCCCGTATTGCTTGCCGAAATCAAAGGATTACCTGCGTACATACCTTACCGTATGGGATCTCATTCCTACGTTTATATCGGCGATATAGACATGAAAAAAGACGCTTTCGGAAAGAAACATCCGGAAATATCCATACTGGGTCCCCGATTTTACGCCACCGGAATTACCGGTACAGCCACCATTCCCATGCACCCCAATACGGGAATGAGCGTATCCTACAAACACACCTATACCGGCACCACCGCCAATCAGCCTACGACCGCAGACGGGGCGCTGATGAGCTGGACATGGGACGAAACGGCAACCAGCGTATCGCAACGCTTGAAGGTGTCTTTCATGCTGGAACATTCCGACCGTTCCCTCAACACGGGTTTTACCATGTTCGACTTCGACAACGACGGAATACAGGAAATCGTGTACCGTGACGAAAAAACGTTACGGATAATTTCCGCCATACAACCGGTGATAAAATTGAACGCTACCGGCACAGCGATCAGGCTGTCGCAACCGGTAGGCTCGTGGACGGGATTTGAATATCCCGTAGTGGCGGATATTGACTGTGACGGAAGTGCCGACATTGTCGTAATGGGTTTCAAAGTGCCGGGACTTATTGATGAATCCCGCGGTTTTGTACTTGCTTTCAGTTCAGCGTCGGATGAACAGAAATTTGCACCTGCCCCTGCCGTGTGGAATCAGTTCATGTATTCGCCCTTGAAAATCAACGAAAATCTCACCACGCCCCTGAAAAACCTACATCCGCTTTCGTTTTCATACAAAATACAAAACCACGGACCGGATAAAGAATTGCTTTTCAACAACACCATCACGCAGATAGTGAAATCAATAGAGATTGGAGGCGAATTGCGTCCTGTTGTGCTTGTTGCCGACCTGACGGTATCCAATGTGAAAATAGATACCGTCCACAATGAATTGCGTTTCTCGGTGAAGAATACCGGCAACGGCACCGCACTGAAAACGACAGCCATCCGCATTTACAACAGCAGATTGGGCACAAACGCCAACAGTTATGTGCCCAACGGATTTGTCCACGCCTTTACGCTGGATGACGGGTTGCGTTCAAACGGCGAAAAAGGAGGAGACCTGTTCCCGAAAGAAACAATGAGTTTTGTGCTCCCCATCTCCAATGCAGACTATCTGAGCAATTTCACCATCCGTGCCGCCGACGAAACTGTAAACAACACAGATGATTTATTTGCGACGGAAAACAGATGGATCGACTGCGTGTGGGCGGACAATGTGGCTGAAATTGGCACCTTCGTATCCCGCAACGATATTTTCACAGCAGTACAGCGACATACTTACCTGTTGGATTTCCTCGCCAACGACAGCCTTCCCGAGAATTGCCGTTCTTCCCTGCAACTGCAGGCGTCCATGTTCACCACACCGGATGGTCAGGGCGTTATGTCGGGCACATTCGGCAAGTTCGAAATAGAAGGCGACCGCTTGCGCTACACAGTGCCCCAAAAATATGCTCCGGGTATCGTTGAAGTGGAATATGACATCACATGCGGAAATACAAACCGGAACGCAAAAATTTTCATCTATGTGGTAGAGAGCTGCCACGGGGACTTCATCGCCCAAAAGGGCATTCCCTACACGGTGTGTCTGAACAAGAATCCGAGCAACAGCGCAAATTTTGATTATTTCACGGACAATAATCCCTCGACATATCCTATCATACCTGCTCCGCCCGTGATCATCAATCCACTTTTAAATACGGACTTATGGGTGAAACCAAGTGTCCCGGGCATTTATAAAAATGTGGTCTTTCCCCGCGCCAAAATCACTGTAAGCATCTTAAAAACAGGTAAAGTATTCCTGATACCGAATATGGAATAACCCGTGCATTGGTGAGTAACACACCTCTTTTCACAAAATTAAAAAAAAACAATTATGCTAAAAAACATGAACACATATATTCGACCTGTTGTTTTTCGATGCATTTGCATGTTGACAACCCTGACAAACCTGCATGGACAAACATATCCGCTATTAAAAGTGGATAGCGTGGAAACGCCGTTCCCCGGCAGAGACTATTATCGCTACGGATATGACAGATTTTCCGCAGCTCCGCCCGCAGCTCCTGCTCCCAACGAACTGATTGACTCCGTCACTGTCGGCGCCATTATGAAATATTTTGTTTCGCCCTGTGTCGATGCCAATCCGGATTGGTACACCGACAGGAGCGTTATCAAAGACATAACGGATACTGTTTTGCTGAAAACCGCACATCAGTGGCGAACGACGCATTCCTCTCAGAACGTCGGGATTTTCTATCATCCTGTTTTGTCTGTCGTATCGACGAAGCAAAAAACGCCGTTCTTCTCCGTCGCGTGGAATCGCCTCAGCGATGCGAAACCCGACACGCTGTCCGTGATGGAGTACATCACCCGTAGCGACGGGAGCATATCCCGCGCCGATACTGTGCCGGTTGCGGTGAGAGTCATCAATCGCCCTTCCGCTACTTTTACGGATACGGCAACTGTCAATAAATATTCCGGAGTGATATGCGGAGATATAAATCCGTTGGAGCCGAAAGAAATGAAAGATACCGTATTCCGGTATTTTCCCGTCCAGATAAACTCGGAAGTGGCAGGCTACAAACGTTTGCGCATTGCTTATCAGGTGTTGGACGCATCAGGAGCGGTTGTTATACCGCTCGACACCGTCAGAATTCCCGAAAACGGAAGCGACTCAATACTGTTGAAGATCATTGCATTTGGAGAATATCACATACACTTAACCGGCGTTTTCGACCGTATTTCCCAAAAATGTCGTGTGGCAGGCAACCCGGTTCTCTCTTCCGCATCTGCGGGACACAGCGACTTGTTCAAGGTCATTGTTACGCCGCTGATCCAACAGTTTAATCCGCTTTACCGGATACCCAACGACCGCCTTTCTTCCGTCAAACCCATACGAAAACAATTACAGTATCCTGTAACGCCTTAACAGTCCATTGCCCGTCAGGGCGTCCATATCAACAGCAACGGACGTCATACCGTCGCCCGTACCCCCTGTCTTTTCTGTACGCTGCGGCGTTCCCATTCGTCGATTAGTTTCTTGCGCACTCCAATGGAGCGCAGTCGTCATAAATATTGCCTGCGATTTTGCCATTTGGAATAAATTCGTTATTTTTGTGCAGTAAATCAAAAATTGCGTAGCGTAGTAACCGA
>JAISWR010000114.1 GCA_031270985.1 Bacteroidales bacterium
AATCTTTTTTTGAGGTGCTATTGCCTTTTTTGATTAGGATGATTATTAACCACAGAGATCACAGAGGGCACAGAGGAAAAATAAACTCTGTGTTCTCCGTGTCCTCTGTGGTAAAAAAAACGATCCATAAGATTAAAAGATGATTAGGATTTCGGGATTCCCCACCTTCGGAGGGGAATGCAGGACAGCCCGACATTGATCGGTGCGTAACATGAGTGATTGAAATCGTTTTGTGTTTATAATTTGTGCGATATAATAGCACCTCAAAAAAAGATTTAGCCATTTTTTGCCGTATTTCAAGCAGATATGGTTCGTTATATTTATTTCAACTTCCTAAAATTACATTTAGATAGTTCGTTTACAGTAAATTAACAATAGCATACTTTTTGCATCACCTCCAATCTTTTTTCAAATTCGTTAATTAATTTCATACGCTATATATATATTATAAGTAAATGTTGATATGTATCACATGAAAGTCCGTGCGCGGATACGGGATGGGGTGCATACATATGTTGTATTAAATTCTTTCAATTATGCCATGGTTTAAAACGGCTTTTTTGCTTGAAAACATGCTTTTTGAATTTCCATGCAATCCCTTTCAAAAACAGTTTAAGTCCTGGTATAATTCCAATTTCACCATTCAACCGATTATGCGCCTGGATCAAATAATCAGGATGAACCACGGAGTATATTGCGACATACTCAGCGCTGATTTTGATACTTGCGTGTGCGACAATAAATATATTTTGCCGGTAATGCCTATCCACATTAGGATTATCCCATATCCGCCCCCTGATAATATCATGAAAAATGTAACCATGCTTCCCGAATTTCTCTATCCAATATTCCGGCCATTGTTCATTCACGTGATTAAATCCCCCCTGTCCCGGTATAGCCGCCGAGAATAAAATGACCTTACCTGCATTTACCAGTGACTGCACAAAAATATCAGCAGATGCTTTGGAAATATGTTCGGCAACCTCCAGTGAAACAACCAAATCGTACGTTGTATCTATTTTAATGGGTTGTTCCATATCCACATTGCAAAACTCCTCCTCACAGATATACTTCAAGAGCAGTTTTTTGTCGACCCATTTCCCATCAAGACCCAATACCTCGCTTGTGCCATAATCTTTGAACACTTTAAGCCACGTACCTAACCCACAACCGAAATCCACAACTTTCGGCGGGGGCATTCCCTCGAAAATTAATTTGTTCACAAGGGGGACAACAATACTTGCCGCCTTCGTGTTATGTGCTTCTTCTGTATGCACATACTTAACTTTGGATTCTTTGTCGTAATTAAATTTCATAATGTTTATATTATTTATGTTATTTATATTATTTATATTGTTCTTTTATAGTAACTTGTCACTTTGATTCCGGGAGCATCATACAACAGATGCAAACTGTGTCTCTCGCCATACGCTCCGGTATGTTCTCATTAATAATTTAATTGTGCACACATATTTATATGTTGACATATGACACATGAAAGTCCCAAAATTTGTCCTGATAATTTATGACACCACCGAATAATTTATAGCTTCGCCACGTCAGTCCCATCGAGCGCTGAACAACAATTTGATTTTCACCCGTTTACATCAATAAACGCGCCGTTCAAAACAAGGCCTGCCTGATTGATGATGTGACAAAGATACAACATTTTTTGTTGAAAAACAACATGATTGAGTTTTTTTGGGGGGGAGTTATTGTCTTCCGGCGGTGCGTCCTGCATGACGCATATTTACGACAGACAGCGGAAATACGGTCGAAAAATAACCAGAATTTATCCCAAGTTGGGTTAAAATTTAGATGCGTCAGCCCTGTCAGTTTAACGGCAATCTTCATTTTATCCATACCTCTGCCCCACGATTCAACATAGCCGTTGAAAAATGCGTTGGTGCTGTATTTTTACCGGCATACGCCTTTACTGAGTTTCATGGCGCAAAAATGTGGTCCGCACATGGTACAATGGTCGGTTTCGCTTTCCATGCGTCCTGCTTGATAGTATTCAAGCGCTTTTTCGGGGTCAAGCGACAGGTTGAACTGATCTTTCCACCGGAAGTCGAACCGGGCTTTGCTCAGCGCGTTGTCCCGCACTTGTGCGCCGGGGTGACCTTTGGCGAGATCGGCGGCATGTGCGGCAATCTTGTAGGCGACCACTCCGGCCCGTACATCTTCTCTGTCCGGCAGCCCCAGATGCTCTTTGGGGGTTACGTAACAAATCATGGCTGTGCCGTACCATGCAATCTGTGCGGCGCCAATGGCGGAAGTGATGTGGTCGTATCCCGGTGCGATATCCGTAGTGAGCGGCCCCAGCGTGTAGAACGGCGCTCCGTGGCAATGACGCATCTGTTCGTCCATATTGGCTTTAATCCGGTGCATGGGTACGTGTCCCGGGCCTTCTATCAGCACCTGTACGTGGTGTTTCCATGCAGTGAGCGTCAGGTCGCCCAACACGGAGAGTTCTGCAAACTGGGCGTCGTCGTTGGCGTCGTTGATACATCCCGGGCGCAACCCGTCGCCCAACGATACCGCCACATCATATTGTTTCAAAATGCCGCAAATGTCTTCAAAGCGGGTGTAAAAGAAATTTTCCTGTCCGTGCAGCACCATCCAGTTGGCAATGATGGACCCGCCGCGGGACACAATGCCGGTGGTGCGTCCTTTGACCAAAGGCAGATGCGCCTGCAGCAATCCGGCATGGATGGTGAAATAGTCCACGCCCTGTTCACATTGCTCAATGAGCGTGTCGCGGTAAACCTCCCATGTGAGGTGCGATATGTTGCCTTCGACTTTTTCCAGCGCCTGATACAGCGGCACTGTGCCGACAGGGACGGGCAGGTTGCGCACAATCCACTCGCGTGTTTCGTGGATATTGTTGCCTGTGGACAAATCCATGAGCGTGTCCCCTCCCCATTTGCAGCTCCACACGGCTTTTTCCACCTCTTCTTCAATCCCCGACGAAAGGGCGGAATTGCCGATATTGGTATTAATTTTTACCGAAAAATTTGTACCGATAATCATCGGTTCCGCTTCGGGATGATTCGGATTGGCAGGAATGACGGCGCGTCCTGCGGCAACTTCGCTACGGACAAATTCGGGTGTGATGCGGGTAGATATTCCCGACACATCATTTTGCATGTTTTCCCGGATGGCGACATATTCCATCTCGGGTGTGATGATTCCCTGACGGGCGTAGTACATTTGCGTGATGTCTTTTCCCGTCCGTGCGCGTTTCGGCAGATGTGTCACCGGAAAACGAACGGAGCCGGATGAACGGTCATTCAGCCCGCTGTTGCAGTAAGCGGAAGAAAAAGCCGGCAACTGCTCCGTGTCGTTCCTGAGCGCAATCCATGCTTCTCTCAGACGCGGCAAGCCTTTGGCAATATCTACGGATACGCTGTTGTCGGAATATGCCCCGCTGGTATCATATACCACAACAGGATCGTTTTTCGTGTGTTGCCCGTTTTCGGCAACAGTGTCCGTAAGGGAAATCCGACGCATCCCCACACGGATGCCATGGATTTTACCTGCGAGATATATTTTTTTTGATGCCGGATAAGTAATATTCATTCGTTTCAAAAACATTAAGCGTCAAAGGCATCTGTAAGAGAGGGATTGCTCATCATTCCTACGGCGGCATTGCCCGCATCAGGTGCTAAGGGTGTAATCTCAGTCCTTACGGACACCCCTTGACGGTATTTTAAGCGGCAAAGTTACATAATTTTTTTTGTTAACCAACGACACTGCCGTGTGAATTGACGGATTTGTGCCCGAGAGTACGGCAGTAAGCGCGACATGGTGATCTTGATTTTTATTTCACGCACTTGGAAAACTCAGGTTTTTCGTGTAATTTTGTGACGTAAATTTATTTTTCATGTCCATTGTCTCGTTGATTATTGCTGTTGACGGATTTTCGTCCTGCGGCAAAAGCACTTTTGCCAAAGCCGTTGCACAACGGCTGGGCTATTCTTATATTGATACCGGAGCGATGTACCGTGCCGTTGCGCTTTTTGCGCTGCAAAACGGGATTTTCGCCGGAAATGTACTTGACGTCCCTGCTTTGACGGCGCGGTTGAACGATATTTGCATCAGTTTCCACAGAAATACGGAAACAGGACAAAACGAAACACTACTGAACGGGAAATGCGTGGAAGGGGATATTCGTACCCTTAAAGTGTCCGAAAGGGTGAGCGAAGTAAGCGCTGTGAAAGAGGTGCGCCGGAAATTGGTGTTGTTACAGCAGGAAATGGGTAAGAACAAAGGCGTCGTGATGGATGGGCGCGACATAGGAACGGCAGTATTTCCCCATGCGGACATCAAGATATTCATGACCGCACGCATGGAAATCCGGATACAACGCCGCTACGATGAACTTGTCGGAAAGGGTATTCCGGTCAGCAGGGAAGAAGTCGGGCGGAATATTGCCAAGCGCGACCATATCGACCAAACACGTGCGGAAGACCCGCTCAGGCAGGCAGCCGATGCTGTTGTGCTCGACAATAGCGACATGACGCCGGAACAAGAAATGGAATGGTTCGACAACTTGCTGCAAGCGAAAACAGGATAGCCGCAAAATCTGCCGTATGTATCACTGATTGATAAAAAAGTCAATCAGTACTTGAACTCCATGCAAACGTACAGCCAGTCTTCTTTTCCGATGGAGGCGAGGGAGGGGCGTTTATTGCAATAGTCCACCGACAGGCGCAAGGAAGGGGTACAACGGAATATCCATCCCGTTAACCACGCTTGTCCGTCTTCGGGACGGTTGCCTGATTTTCCGTTTATTTCCGACCGTATCACGTCATATCTGCCCACCATGCTCCACCATGAGGTGAAGTTGTATGTGGCGTAAACGGACGCCACGTGCAGGCGCATGTCTTGCACGTACAGTTGCCTGCCTTGCGCATAATTGTAGTTATTCTTGTAATGATATTCTCCGGTCAATTTCCATGTGTTGTCCGGTTGCAGGTGGACAAAGCCACTGAAACTGTGTCTTGTGATGTTTTCGTTTTTCTGCACCGAAGCATATCCGCCCAATTTCAACATTTTCACGGGCGACAAGATGAAACGGAAAGTGGGCATGGGATGAAATTCATCCGTCAGGTGTTGGTATCCCGTGCCGGAAAAGATGGACACGTCGGTAGTCAGGTAATCGTTCCAGCGATATGTCGCCCGCACGCCTAAATCGGCGGTAGGGTCGTGCATCCATTTGTCGGCCGCTACCTGCCAGATGAAACGGTTGTTCCAGAAGCGTATCAATGACTCTTCTAAATGGCTGAGGTAGAATATCCCGATGTCCACTTTCCATCGGTTTTTGGCGTAGTTGATCATGGCGGGTTTCAGATAGGGCGTTCTCATATTGATAAGGTCTACCCCTACCTGTGCCGACCAATATTCGTTCAGTTTCACATTGACGCCGAAAATAACTTTTTCCTGTTTGAAGAACAAGGTATCCCTGCGGTGAACGCCTGTGACGCCGGTACGCATGTGCGTGTAGGACATCAGGTAGGGTTTTGCCGTGACGCCGGAGAACAAGCCGTTTTTTCCCGTTTGTGAAAATGCGGCGCACGTCGCCACCACTGCGACAACTGCCGCCATTTTGATTCGCATAAACAATTTGTACATCAGTTATATTTCATCATAAATTACACCGCTGCCAAACTCTTCTTGCACTTCGCAATTCATATTGATGTCGAAGTTTTTGGGCCGCTCGAAAGGTTCTTGCTTCAGATCGATGAATCGGTCGTCGTACACTTTCTGCATGAACAGTCCGAAGATGGGCAATGCCATGTTGGATCCCTGTCCCAGCCTCATGTCGTTGAAACGGATAGAGCGGTCTTCGCCACCCACCCAAACACCTGCCACCAAGTCGGGCGTGATGCCGATGTACCAGCCGTCGGAGTGGTTTTGTGTGGTGCCTGTCTTTCCGCCCATGTCATTCATCAATCTGTATGTAGATCGCAATCTTGATGCTGTTCCGCCTTTCACTACGCCTTCCAGCATGTTCACCATCAGGTATGCCGTGCGTTCGCTGATGGCTTCTTCTTTCGAGGAGTTGATCCGCTGCAACACATTGCCGTTTTTGTCTTCGATGCGGGTTGCAAAAATGGGGGTGGAATACACGCCTTTGTTGGGAAACACCGAAAAGGCGGCGACCATTTCTGCCAAGGTGATTTCGGGGGTTCCCAGCACGATAGACGGCACCGCGTCAATATGGCTGGATACGCCCATCTTATGCGCCATGTCCACCACTGCTGCGGGCGACACCTGTTTCAACAGCCAAGCCGTGATATTGTTTTCCGACGTTGCTAAACCCCATTTCAAAGTCACTTGCTTGTAAAGATATTCTCTGCGACCCGAACTTTCCGGACGCCATACCGAATCGTTCACAATGAAAGATTGCTGCACGTTCAGCACCTTATAACACGGCGTCAATTCAGGCTTGTCCTGCATTGCCAGTGTGTAGAGGAAAGGTTTGAACGTGGAGCCTACCTGTCGTTTTTGCACTTTCACTCCATCCCATTTGAAATGTTTGTAATCTATGCCGCCCACATACACTTTTACTTCGCCGGTATGCGGATTCATTGCCATCATGCTGGAACGCAGAAAACTTTTGTGCCAGCGGATGGAATCCCATGGGCTCATCACAGTGTCTCGCTCGCCGCCCCATGTGAAGATGGTCATTTGGGCGGGTTTTTTGAACTGTTTGATGATTTCATCCTGCGACAAACCGCGCGTCCGCAACAAGCGATAACGTTCCGTCTGGCGGATGGAGTTCCACATGATTTTTTCCACTTCGCCGGCAGTGAGGTCATCGGAAAACGGGAAACGGCTCTTACCCCTTCTTTCCTTGAAGAAGTCGGACTGTAACGATTCTTTCAAATGTTGCTTCATCGCTTCTTCGGCGTACAGTTGCATGCGCGAATCAATGGTGGTGTGGATTCTCAAACCGTCCGTATACAGATTGTACGGTTTTCCGTCGGGCTGGATATTTTTGTTGCACCATCCGAACAACGGGTTTTCTATCCATTGTATAGAGTCTTCCCTGTAAGATTCAGGGTTTTGGTAACGTTCCCGTTCCGGCCTTTTCTTGTTCATGATCAAGCGCAGGTATTCCCTGAAATAGGCAGCGCTTCCCGTCTGATGGTCCTGTCTCTCAAAATTCAGTCCCAGCGGTAGTTGTTTCAACGAGTCAAGTGCCGCATTGCCGAGAAAATGATGTTCTTTCATTTTGGCCAGCACGCTGTTTCGACGGATAAGTGCTCTTTCCGGATTCCGCACGGGATTGTAGTCGGCTGGCGCTTTCAACATGCCTACCAGCAGCGCCGCTTCTTCAATGAGCAGAGAATCAACGCTTTTTTTGAAATAGGTGCGTGCCGCCGACTTAATGCCGGACGCAGTGTAGCCAAAAGGTACTACATTCAGGTACATGGTAAGGATTTCTTGCTTGGTGTACTGCTTTTCGAGGCGTGTGGCAATCACCCATTCCCTGAATTTGATAGTGACTAAATGGGCTTTCCGCATGAAGCCCGTGTGCTGTGTGGAATCGCGTTTGAACAATTGCTTGGCTAACTGCTGAGTGATGGTGCTTCCGCCGCCTTCGTTCTTTTTGCGCAACAACACGGTTTTCACCACAACACGGAGCAGTCCCACACCGTCAATGCCCGAATGGTCAACAAATCGATGGTCTTCGCGGGCAATCAAAGCATTGATTAAATGGGGGGGTAAATCTTTGTAATCTACAGGATTACGGTTTTCTTTCAGAAAAAAAGTAGTCAGCAGTGCGCCGTCAGCCGAATATACTTCTGTAGCGATGCTGGTTTGCGGATTTTCCAGTATTTCAAATGTTGGCATGAACCCGAACTTGCCGTTGGCAATGAGAACGAACAAGAGAACGCCCAACAGGAAAACGCTGCCCGCAACGCTCCAAAACGCAATGATGATTTTTCTTTGCATACGGAATTTTGCGGACAAAATTACATGAAATATTTCAAATTGCCACAGCCGGATAAAAAATTATGGCGAAATAGTCATTATTTGCGGTTATTCTGTCGGGCATGATGCCGATTGTTAATTATTGATGAGTGAATAAAAGAATAACCTGTCTGTTGTGAAGTTAGCGGGGTTTCTCTCAAGGTTGGCGAGACCTCTTGCGAAGATAAAAAACCGGTATATAGTTATCCTGCTGTGATTATTTGGCATATCTATCGGCTCATTTCCAGGGTGATGGTGCGATTTTTGTGCACATCGCTGCCCGGAGCAAGGGATTGGGACACGATACGTCCGCGTCCGCGCACGGAAACTTGCAGCCCTCTTTGTTCCAGCAGAAAGAGTGCGTCTTTCAAACCCATGTCCACTACATTGGGTACAAGATTGTTGGCTACCGTTCTTCTTTCCAGCGTGACGGCGTCTTTTTCGCCGGTTGCGTTCACCCATTTCGATTTCGTCGTTTCTTGCACTACGGGTATTTCCAATTCTTTGAACACGTAGTACAATTCGTCGTAAAATCCTGATTTGGAATATGGTATGTCCGCCGTTATGCCCCGTTTTTCGGGTTTCAGCGTTTCCTGCATATCGAAGTCGGCGGCATAAATCTTGTCGGCAATTTCGCGGAACACAGGCGCCGATACCGTTCCTCCGCTCGTTCCGTTTTGCGGGGCATATACTGTGACGATACAGGAATATTTAGGTCGGTCGGCAGGGAAATAACCCACAAATGAGGCATAATGTCTTTTGACGTTGCCGAAGCCGTATTTTCCGTTGGCGATTTGTGCCGTGCCCGTTTTTCCGGCAATAGGATAGTAGTTGGTGTGGATGTTTTTTGCTGTGCCGTATTCCACTGCCGCTTCCATCATTTTTTTTACTTTACGGATGGTGGATATGGATGCAATGGACGATTTGATGACCGTCACATTTTGTTCCCTGTCCAATGCGCCGTGACGGCGAAATTCCTTCACGAAACGCGGTTTCACCATTTTTCCATTGTTGGCTACGGCGTTGTAAAACGTCAGCGTGTGGATAGGGGCCAGCAGCACCTCGTAGCCGTATGCCATCTGTGTCAGCGATAGCCCCGACCAGTATTTACTGCCGGGATATTTGATTTCCGGCTCGCCCTCACCACTCAGTTCCAGTCCCAGCCGTTGATTGAGATTCATGGCATAGAGCCTGTCAATGAATTGTTTTTCCTTGCCTTTGTAATGCCGGTTGATGATTTTCGTGATGCTGACATTGGACGAATGTGCGAAAGCCTGTTCCACAGTGAGGTTTCCCGTCGTTATCTTACGCCCGTCGTCATGTACCCGTTTTCCGTAGAAAAAAACCGATCCGTTTCCGTTATTGACTGTGTCTTCCGGTTGTATGTAGCCATCTTCAAAAGCCGCCATGTATGACATCAGTTTGAATGTTGATCCCGGTTCTACAGCTTCGCCGAGTGCGTAGTTGTACATTTCGGAGTATCCTCCGCCAGCATTGACGCCGAGGTTCACAATGGCTTTCACTTCGCCTGTGGCGACTTCCATCACCACCACCGAACCGTGGTGTGCATTGTGCCGGTTGAGGCATTTGCGCAGGCTGGTTTCGGCAACGTCTTGTATGTTGACGTCAATGGTGGACACGATGTCACCGCCATCCTTGGGTTCCACCGAATTGGCTCCGCCTACGGGAATTTTTCCTCCGCCCGGCAACACCTGCACTACGCCTACACCGGGTTCGCCGCGCAGATAAACGTCGTATGCGCCTTCCAAGCCGGGGAAATTGCCGTTGGGTTCTTTGGTGAGATAGCCGATAGTGCGCCCTGCCAATCCGTTATGCGGTTGTTTGCGGATGTCTCCCTGTTCGACAATCAGTCCGCCTTTGTTGCTACCCATCCGGAAAAGCGGATAACGCTTGATTTGTTTTAATTGCAGATAATCCACCTGTCGTTCGACGAGCAGGTATTTGTTGTTTTTTTGCCTTGCTTCCCATATAAGTTGTTTGTATGCCTGTGCTGTTTTTTTACCGGGCACTTGGGCAAGACACAGCGCCAGCGAATCTATATGGGTGTTGAACAGTTTGTCGGTCATACCTTTGGCACGCGTATCCATCCGGATGTCGTATGAGGGGAGCGACGTAGCCAGTACGCGTCCGTCGATTGCCAAAATGTCGCCGCGTGTCGGTTCCACGATGATGGATGTTTCAATGTTTTTTTTCCCCCTTTTTTTCAGTTCGCTGCCTTCGGTTATCTGCACATATATCGCTCTGCCAATCACCGTTAGCCCGAGCGCCATCACCCCGATATATATCAGGATAATGCGGAACAACATCTCTTTTTTAACGGTGGACATTATTTCGGATTACTGTTCAATTTTATACGGCGGGATAACGGATTCCTGCAAATCCGGATGATTACTGTGCACCATCTCCGATACTTTGGATTGACGGCTCAGGTTCATCAGTCGGGCGGCAGTGGTGATAGATTCCGCTTTCAGGTCTTTCACTTCCTTTTGGAGCGTGTCGGTAATGCGTGCCACCCGTTCGGCATGATAGCGGTTGCCGATATACACCACGCCCAAAAATGCCAACCATACAATAAATCCGATGTTGACAATAATGCCGCGTATCAGTAATGTTCCGGTCAGAAAATTCTTGATGGAGAACGCTTTGTTCGCTTTGTCCGTCTGCCGGATGTCCACAAATTCTTTATCTTCAGACATAGTTATATTTTTTTGGCAAAAATAATGATTTTTGTAAAAACAAGGTGCATAAAAAATGATTATTATCGCCGAATGCAACCTGCTAAACAGCTATCGCCGAGGGGATGCTGAAATAAAAGGTGGTGCCTTTCCCTTCTTCGCTTTCCAGCCACAATTTTCCACGATTGTGCTCCACAAAATCCCTGCAAAGCAACAATCCGAATCCCGTCCCTTTTTCTTTGGCGGTACCGATGGTTGTGAAACAGCTTGAGGTATTGAACATCTTTTCCTGATTTTCGGGGCTGATGCCTATGCCGGTATCTTCCACCGACACCACCACCTCATTGTCTTTGCGGACGGCATTCACCATGATGCTTCCCCCTTCGCGGGTAAATTTTAATGCATTGGAAATCAGATTGCGTAAAATAATTTTCAGCATTTCCACATCGGCGTTCACCCGCTCAACCGTCTTATGCGAACTGCCTATTGCGATGCGTTTCTGCTCTGCCTGCATGCGATAAAAATTGATGCTGTCATCCATAATCTCCTGAATGTTTACCTCATTGAAAATCGGTTGAATGTCGTTCAATTGGTAATTCGACCAGCGCAGCAGATTTTCCAACATGATCGATATGTTTTCCACACGGACAAGCAGTTTTCCGAAAAAATCCACCAAATCTTTCCGCGCGATATTGTTGGCGTGGAATATGTTCAGCAATGCCTGTAACGAAGATACAGGGCTGCGCAGGTCATGCGAAATGATGGACAATAATTTGTCTTTTACTATATTGTTCCTCTTTAAATCTTCGTTGCTTTGCAGTAATTGTTCGTGTTCCGCAGTGTAGCAGGCGATTTTTTCATTCAGTTCATCCAATTCCCGAGTCAATCTGCCTGAGGCACGATACATGGATTTTTTCCGGCAAAGAAAAAAAATAACGGCCATCGCCGCCGGTAACATCAATAATATGCATGATAACACGGTAGCTTTATTCCATAATGCACCTTTGCCTGCATCGCAAGAAGCGAATATACAGACAAATACCGCACATGCCGTCAATTTGCAACATCTTGACATATATTTGGTAACAAATTCGGCAAAGATATAAAAATTTTTGACTGGTTTTAGAAAATGTATTACAAAAATATTTTTGCAAGTATTTTGGAAGATTCAAAAATCGGCTGTATTTTTACCTTATCAAAATTCACGCAGCATTTTCACGTATGAAATCTATCGATATTGCAAAACTTATTCCCCAGCGGCCTCCCTTTGTGATGGTGGATTGTTTGACCGCTTTTGAAGGGGTGTCGGCATCATCCGAACTGACGGTCAAACAGGGGAATCTGTTCGTGGAAAACGGCATGTTGACCGAAGCGGGTATTGTTGAACATATTGCCCAGACTTGTGCGGCGCGTATGGGTTATCTGCACCGATATATCGAACACACGCCTGTTAAAATCGGCTTCATCGGTGAAATTAGAAATTTGGAAATAGAAAAGAAACCTCGCGTTTCCTGTACGCTGAGCACTACCGTCAGGTTGGTTGCCGAAGCGTTGTCCGCCTTTCTGTTTACGGCGGAGACAAGTTGTAACAATGAATCCGTTGCTTCCTGTACCATGAAATTATTCATTACGGACATCAACGGTTGATGGGTTAAAAAAGTTTTTGCTATATTTGCAGTTCGGTCTTATAGGCAATAAAAACTTCGTAAACTCAGAGAATCATGACAAAAGGAATCGTAAAAGGAATTGTATCCAATCTGGTGACGGTAGAGGCGGACGGTCCCGTGCTGCAAAACGAAATCTGCTACATTCTCTCCGGTTCCGCACGGCTGATGGCGGAAGTTATCAAGATCAACGGCAACGACGCCTACGTTCAAGTGTACGAAAGCACGCGCGGGCTGAAAGTGGGCGAAGCAGCGGAATTTTCGGGACACATGCTCGAAGTGACGCTGGGCCCGGGCATGTTGTCGCGCAACTATGACGGCTTGCAAAACGATCTCGACAAGATGGAAGGCACTTTCCTGAAACGCGGCGAATACACTTTCCCGCTGGACGAGCATAAACGGTGGGATTTCCGTCCGCTGGCACATGTCGGCGACCTCGTGAAATCCGGCAGCTGGCTGGGCGAGGTGGACGAAAACGCGCAATCGCACAAAATCATGACGCCCTTTTCGCTGAACGGGCAATACGTCGTCAAACACATTGCCGTCGCGGGCGCATACACCGTGCGCGACACTGTCGCCGTGCTGACCGGTGCGGACGGCAACGACATTGAAGTCTGCATGATGCAGAAATGGCCTGTGCGACGGGCGATTACAACATACAGGGAAAAGCCGCGCCCCTTTCGCCTGCTCGAAACAGGCGTCCGCATTATCGACACGTTCAATCCGGTGCTGGAAGGCGGAACAGGCTTCATTCCCGGGCCGTTCGGCACGGGCAAAACCGTGTTGCAGCACGCCATCTCCAAACAGGCGGAGGCAGACATCGTGATTATCGCGGCATGTGGTGAACGCGCCAATGAAGTGGTGGAAATATTTGCCGAATTTCCGCACCTCGAAGACCCGCACACGGGACGCAAACTGATGGAACGCACCATCATCATCGCCAATACGTCCAACATGCCCGTGGCGGCGCGTGAAGCGTCCGTATATACCGCCATGACCATCGGCGAATACTACCGCAGCATGGGGCTGAAAGTGCTGCTGATGGCCGACTCCACATCGCGCTGGGCGCAGGCATTGCGCGAAATGTCCAACCGGCTGGAAGAACTGCCCGGACCGGACGCCTTCCCGATGGACCTGTCCGCCATCATCTCCAACTTCTACGGACGCGCAGGATACGTCGTACTCAACAACGGACACCCCGGCTCCATCACCTTTATCGGAACGGTGTCGCCCGCAGGAGGCAACCTCAAAGAACCGGTCACCGAAAACACCAAAAAAGTGGCACGCTGCTTCTTCGCCCTCGAACAGGACAGAGCCGACAAAAAACGCTATCCGGCGGTAAACCCGATCGACAGCTATTCCAAATATCTGGAATATCCCGAATTTCAGGAATACATCGCCCAACGGATCGCACCCGACTGGACGGAAAAAGTAAACGAATTGAAAACCCGTATGCAGCGCGGAAAAGAAATAGCCGAACAGATCAACATCCTCGGCGATGACGGCGTACCGGTGGACTACCATATCACTTTCTGGAAATCGGAACTGATTGATTTCGTATTGCTGCAACAGGACGCCTTCGACAAAATAGACGCCGTAACGCCCATCGAACGGCAACGCTACATGCTCGAACTCGTCATCCGCATCTGCCGCACCGAATTTACCTTCAACACGTTCGCCGACGTAATGGATCATTTCAAAAAACTGATCAACATCTGCAAGCAAATGAACTATTCCGAATTTAAGTCGGAACGCTTCAAAACATTTGAAAAAGAACTGGCAATTGAAGAAGAATAAAAGCAAGGCAAACGCACGAAAATTTTTTTCATTGCATGTGTTTGGAAATCGTATGACTTTCATGTAATTTTGCGGCGGATAACATGAAATTTTCGGAAGGAATATGTCTTTTGAGTATGGCTCCCATGCGTGCCGATGCGTCGGAAAGGAGTGAAATGGTGTCGCAATTGCTTTTCGGCGACAGTTTTTCGGTATTGGAAAAAAAAGATGCGTGGCTGCACATACGTACGCATGTGGACGACTATGCGGGATGGGTATCGGCGAATATGGTAACGGCGGATATCCCTAAATGCAGCCGGCAAAAGGTGGTATCGACGCCATTGCTGGCCTGTCGCATTTTCCCCGATAACATCACCCTCCATTTACCGGGGGGAAGCATCTTACCGGAACCGGTGTTTGAACATGGGGGAAAAACCTATTTGCCTGAAAATATTCCGGACGAAAACGGGCAGGATACCGTGTCGCTGGCAGAGCAGTACCTCGGAGCGCCCTACCTGTGGGGTGGAAAAACGATGTTCGGGATCGACTGTTCCGGGCTGGTGCAGGTAGTATGCCGCATGGCCGGGGTCTGGTTGCCGCGTGACGCCGACCGACAGGAAAAATGCGGCAAACCGACGTCTTTCGAAGACGCCTCGCGGGGCGATATCGCCTTTTTTGCCGACAGACACGGAAACGTGACACATACCGGCCTTCTTCGTGGCGACGGAACGATCCTGCACGCATCGGGCTGTGTCCGCAAAGACCGATGCGACCGAAAAGGTATTTTTAACACAACAGAAAAAAGATATACTCATCATTTATATTCTATCAAAAGGTTATAACATCATGTGGCACAATTTTATTCTTGCAGTTCCCGCTTACCTGCTTGGCTCAATACCAACGTCAATATGGATTGGAAAAGCGCTATACGGGACAGATATCCGTCATCACGGCAGCAAAAACGCCGGAACCAGCAATACCATGCGCATCTTGGGTGTGAAAGCAGGAATCCCCGTTCTGTTGATAGATGTACTGAAAGGTTTTGTGGCAGTGAAGCTTGCCTGTTGGACATCCTTTCAGGCAAACACTGTTGCTTTCGTCAATATGCAGTTGGCGTTGGGCATATTAGCGGTCGTGGGACATCTTTTCCCCGTCTTTGCCGGATTCCGTGGCGGAAAAGGAGTGGCAACGTCAATAGGGCTTTTGCTGGCGCTGTACTGGCCGGCAGCGCTACTGTCCATCGGCGTCTTCCTGTTGTCGCTTTTTATATCCAAATATATGTCTCTCAGCTCTTTGATAATGGGAATATCCTATCCGATATCCATCATCTTCGTTTTCAAATCCGAATTTATTTCGCTGAAAATCTTTTCGATAGGGATATGCCTGATTTTAATTCTGACGCACCGGAAAAACATATTCCGGCTCCTGCACGGAGAAGAAAAGAAAGCCACCTTCCTGTTCAAAAACGCGAAAAACAAAACAAGTTAAAAAAATACGCTTTTCGGATAAAAAAAAATATCTTTTGTTGTTTATATAAAAAAAAGCCGTACCTTTGCCCTCCCCTTTCAAAGGGAAGAAGGTTAAACAAGAGGCAAGGCCTGTCGAGCGAAATAGTGTAACCGCAAAACAGGTTTTGTGAATCGTCAAAAGTTAAAGGCAGATTATAGAATTAATACATCCATGAAAGTACGAGCATCTATCAAAAAAAGGAGTGAAGATTGCAAGATAGTAAGGCGCAAAGGGCGTCTTTATGTGATTAGCAAAAAGAATCCAAAATATAAACAGCGTCAAGGATAATATAAACATTATTGTTAAAGTATGGCAAGAATTGTTGGTGTTGATTTACCAAGAAACAAACGCGGAGAAATCGGTTTGACCTACATATACGGTATCGGTCGTAGTTCCGCCCGGAAAATATTAAGTACTGCCGGTATCGATTTCGATAAAAAAGTACAAGAGTGGAACGATGACGAATTAGGAAAGATTCGTTCGATACTCAATGAAGAATACAAGGTAGAAGGCGAATTGCGTTCTATTGTACAGTTGAACATCAAGCGCTTGATGGATATTGGCTGTTATCGGGGCATACGTCATCGCAACGGGTTGCCTGTTCGCGGACAAAGCACCAAGAACAACGCCCGTACCCGCAAAGGCAAGAAAAAGACCGTTGCCAACAAAAAGAAAGCTACCAAATAATTAATGTAACAGGAATTTAGGATTATGGCAAAAAAGTCAGGAACCACCAAGAAAAAAGTAGTAAAAGTAGAAGCAGTCGGGCAGGCGCATATCAGCGCTTCATTTAACAATGTGATTGTCACGTTGGCTAACAACTCCGGCCAGGTCATCTCATGGTCATCAGCGGGAAAAATGGGCTTCAAAGGTTCGAAAAAGAACACGCCTTATGCCGCGCAGACCGCCGCCGCCGATTGCGCCAAAGTCGCATTTGATCTGGGCTTGCGCAAAGTGAGAGTGTTTGTGAAAGGCCCCGGATCAGGACGCGAATCGGCCATCCGAACCATCCACGGAGCAGGTATCGAAGTGACCGAGATCATAGACGTTACTCCGCTTCCCCACAACGGTTGCCGCCCTGCCAAACGCAGAAGAGTATAAGCTAATGCGACATAAATTACGGATGAAATCATTGAACATAACAGCATAATAGCAAATGGCAAGATATACAGGCCCCAAAACCAAAATTGCAAGAAAATTCGGCGAACCTATTTTTGGTCCCGACAAGAACTTTGACCGCAAGCCCCATCCACCGGGACAGCACGGCAGTTCCAAAAATTTCAAAAAAACTTCGGAATACGGAGTCCAATTGAAAGAAAAACAAAAAGCGAAATATACCTATGGCGTATTGGAGCGCCAGTTTTCCAATTTGTTTGACAAAGCCCACCGCAGCCATGGCGTTACGGGAGAAGTCCTGCTTCAACTGCTCGAGTCGCGGCTGGACAACGTAGTGTACCGCCTCGGCATAGCGCCGTCACGACCGGCAGCCCGCCAATTGGTAGCCCACAACCATATCGTGGTGAACGGCGAAGTGGTCAATGTGCCGTCGTATCAAGTCAAAAGCGGCTGCACGGTAGGCGTCCGCGAACGTTCCAAAACACTGGAAGTCATTACCCATTCGGTAAACCGCCAGTCGCGCTATTCGTGGCTGGAGTGGGACGTCCGCAACCTGACGGGAAAATTCCTCAACGTACCCGACAGAGCTGATATCCCCGAAAATATCAAAGAACAACTGATCGTAGAATTGTATTCAAAATAAAATAAAAATGGCGATTATAGCATTTCAAAGACCCGAAAAGGTGATCATGCTTGAAAACAACAACAAGCATGGCAAATTCGAATTCAGACCGCTGGAACCGGGTTACGGCATTACCGTAGGCAACGCATTGCGCAGGATTTTGTTATCCTCGCTGGAAGGGTTCGCTATCACCAAAATCAAGATAGACGGCGTGGAACACGAATTTTCCACCATTATCGGAGTAGTGGAAGACGTCACCGAAATAGTTCTCAACCTGAAACAAATTCGCCTGAAACGGACAGACGAATCCGCTGAAAACGAGACCATCCACGTGATACTCAACAACCAAAGCGAATTTAAAGCCGGAGACCTGAACAAATTCCTCGTCGGATTTCAGGTATTGAACCCCGATCTGCTCATCTGCACGATGGAACCCAGCGTCAAATTGCAGATGCGGATCGATATCGAAAAAGGGCGAGGCTATGTACCTTCCGAAGAAAACAGGCCGAGCGATGCCGAAATAGGCCTGATAGCCATCGATTCCATCTTCACACCCATTAAAAACGTCAAATATACGATTGAAAACTATCGCGTAGAACAAAAGACGGATTATGAAAAATTGGTGCTGGAAATAGATACGGACGGCTCCATTCAGCCCAAAGACGCACTCAAAGAGGCGGCAAGGATACTTATTCACCACTTCATGCTGTTTTCCGACGAGAAAATCACCGTCGAAGTGGAAGAAAAACAGCCGACCGACGAATTTGACGAAGAAATACTCAAAATGCGTTCCCTGCTGAAAACCAAATTGACGGATATGGATCTCTCCGTACGCGCACTTAACTGTCTGAAAGCGGCGGAAGTAGAAACACTGGGCGATCTGGTACGCTTCAGTAAAAATGATTTGCTGAAATTCCGCAATTTCGGAAAAAAATCACTGACCGAATTGGATGAACTGCTGGAAAGCATGAACCTCAATTTCGGTATGGATATTCTCAAATATAAATTAGACAAAGAGTAAACCGACATCATGAGACACGCAAAAAAAATAAATCATCTCGGACGTACCAATACACACCGGCAAGCGTTGCTGTCGAACATGGCCTCTTCACTGATCAAGCATAAACGCATCTCCACCACGCTGGCCAAAGCCAAGGCATTGCGGGTTTACGTGGAACCCCTGATCACCAAAGCCAAGGAAGACACCACCCATTCCCGCCGCACAGTCTTCAGTTATCTTCAGGATAAAGTTGCCGTAGCGGAACTGTTTCGGGAAATATCCGCCAAAATCATGGACAGACCGGGAGGATACACCCGCATATTAAAAACAGGCTTCCGGCAAGGCGATTCCGCCGAAACATGTATTATCGAACTGGTGGATTACAATGAAAATATGTTGGTGGACAAGGCCGGAAAAGCCAAATCGACCACTCGCCGGAGCCGTAGAGGCGGAAAGAAAACAGCAACAGAAGCAGCAACCCTGCCTGCTGTCGAAGAAATCGCAAAAACAACAGTCGGCGAAGAAGCCCCAATAAAACCGGAGGCGGAGGCCGAAACCCCTGTAAAAGCAGAAACGGTGACCGAAACAGAAACCCCCGTAAAAGCAGAAGCCGAACCGGAAACAAAGCAAGAACTTGCAGCAACAGCAACCCCTGAGCAGGCCGATACTCCGGAAAAGGAAAACTGATTTGATTTACATAGAGAAAAAGAAGCTGTCGCAGGACAGCTTCTTTTTTTTCAACCATAACAGCAGGGGGATTACCGCGGACGGCTTTCCCTGCCGAGGTATTTTGACGGCACTTCGATAATAATATTGCAACCGAGACTGTCGATGCTGACAGCTACGCGGTGGGAGCCTCTAAATTCGGTCAGGACGCCGGAAATACCTTTCAATTTGCCACCCATGACTCTCACTTTCTCACCGCTGATAAAGGGTTGATTCACTACCTCCGCCTCATCTTCTTCTATGCCGGCTTCGATCTTCCGGATCATCTCCATCTCCTTTTCGCGAACAATGGCAGGCCGCCCCTCAAAACGAACGACGCTCACAATCGTATCATCATTGGCGGCTATACCTATCTGGTTTTCCCTGCACAAAACAAATACATACGATTTAAAAAGAGGCTCCAGCACCTTTTTCTTCCTGTCCGACCATTGCCTGATCACGGTCGTACACGGCAAATAGGCCGTATAACCCTTACCGATCAGTGCTTCGTAAGCTCTTTTTTCGGATCGGGGTTTGGTGTACAACACTCTCCACTGGGATGGCTTCTTGACACTTTTCATGCAGGGCTTACCGCTGTACAATTTGGAGCAAGTTGCCTTCCGGATCAAAAAAGTTGCGGATCCTGCCTCCTCCCGCTGCTTCAAAAGCGGCTCCTACCCACGAAACATGACGCTCTTCGAGCGTCCTTTCCGCCAAATCAAAATCGGCTACGCGGAATGCCAGATGCGACAGGCCGGGCGTGCCCGTATCACGTTGCGGACGGGGACTGCCGTCCTGCGGCATGATTTCCATGTAAGTTCCGTCGGGAGCTTCAATGATGTAAACCGGTTGGTCGGTAGCAGCAAAAATTTTGTAACCAAGCACGTCGCAATACCATTTTGCCAGTTTCGCCACATCCTCCGCAGCAATAGCCGGATGATCCATACCCAAAATCACTTTTTCCATACCTTGAATTATAACTATATTGAAAAAAACAGCAACAAAGATAAAAAACTGTTTTTATATAAAAAAACATTAGGCTTCACCTGTCGGTTGTTCCCGTCACCGGGGTTGAACCCTCGATACCAGCAGGTAATACAGCCACGGAACATAGCGCTTGAAATAAACCATCAGCAAGTCCTGCCGGCCGATGTACGTCTCCTTTTTGTTGCTGCGGACGGCTTTGATAATTTTCCGGGCGCAGGAAGCTGCGGTGATGCCGTTTTTTTGACCGTGATCCATGATGCCGTATGGCGTGCCGTCTTTGGTGAGTGCATGAAGGGATACGTCGGTGAGAATCCGTCCCGGACATACGATCGTCACGCGGATACCCTGCGTGTGCAGTTCCGCCCACACCGACTCATAGAAGCCGTGCAGGGCATGTTTGGCTGCCGAATAAGCCGACCGCAACGGGAATCCGAACTTTCCCACAATACTGCTGATAACGACAATATGGCCTCCGCCTGTTGCCGTCATGGCCGGCAGCAACTTTTTGGCGAGCGTCACGCCACTGAAATAGTCCACTTCCATGATGCGGCGATCGACCTGCAAGTCGGTTTCCATGACCAGCGACCGCTGACTGATGCCACCGTTGTTTACCAGAATGTCCACCGTGCCGAATTGTTGCAGTACGCGGTCGGCGGCAGTTTCAATCTGCTGCCGGTCGGCAAGGTCGAAAGGCAGCGTGACGCACAGTTCGCTGTACATGCAGGCTGCTTTCACCCTTTCCAGTTCGCCCAAACGACGCCCCGAAAGGATGAGCCTTGCGCCCGCTTTCGACCACTCATAGGCCAGCGCCTCGCCGATACCCGATGAAGCGCCCGTGATCCAGATGATTTTATTTGCAAACCGTTTCATCGCTTCAACTGGATTGGTGTCTCTCGTGCAGTACGCCGGCCACGTCGCTCATGCGTCTGTTGCGGGCAGCAAGCAGCACCAGAAAATGATACATCAGGTCGGCGGCTTCGTTTAGGAAAAGTTCGTCATTCTCGTCTTTCGACTCGATCACCAGTTCCACCGCCTCTTCTCCTACTTTTTGCGCAATCTTGTTGATACCGCTGCGAAACAGCCTGGTAGTGTACGAGCCTTCCGGCATTTCTACTTTGCGGCAGGTGATGAAATCCTGCAAATAGTCGATAAAACGGCTGCCGACAGGCTTGTTCTCCTCGCCGAAGCAGGTATCGGTTCCCGTATGGCATACGGGACCCCGCGGATGCACTTTGACAAGCAACGTATCGTTGTCGCAGTCGGAAAAAATCTCCACTACATCCAGGTAGTGGCCGCTTTCTTCGCCTTTTGTCCACAGACGGTTGCGCGTACGGCTGTAGAAAGTAACCAGACGGCCTGTTACCGTTCTGTTATATGCCTCTTCATTCATGAAGCCCACCATCAGCACTTTGTCCGTTACGGCATCCTGAACTACGGCAGGAATCAACCCGCCGCCCTTGTTAAAATCCAGATTCATCTTCAAAAATTTAAATTCAAAAGAATTTCCTCATTGTCATTTTAAAAAATGCAAAGTTAGATGAATCCGATAAGATTTCCAAACATGTGAAATGAAAAAATGATACAGGGAGGAAAAGAGGGGAAAAAGAGTTATTCGCCCTTTTTTGTCAAGCCTTCCATATATCCCTTGTCCTGTTTTTCTCACTTTTTTCTGGTTGTTTTCAGGTCAGTTTAATATCAATTAGTTACCAAAAAGTTTTTTTGTTTTTGGGTGTCCCATTGAGAAAAACAGGAGTCCCTTTGGGGAAAAGGTACGCCCCTTTGAGAGAAAGGTATATAGGTTTTGGGAAAAAGGTATATAGGTTTTAGGTAAAAGGTATATAGGTTTTAGGTAAAAGGTATATAGGTTTTAGGTAAAAGGTATATAGGTTTTAGGAGAAAGGTATATAGGTTTTGGGAGAAAGACATATTTTTTTTCCTGTTTTTCTCACTTTTTTCTGGTTGTTTTCAGGTCAGTTTAATATCAATTAGTTACCAGAAAGTTTTTTTTGTTTTTTGGGTGTCCCATTGAGAAAAACAGGAGATGAATCCGATAAGATTTCCAAACATGTGAAATGAAAAAAATGATATGATACAAGGAGGAAAAGAGGGGAAAAAGAGTTATTCGCCCTTTTTTGTCAAGCCTTCCATATATCCCTTGTCGATGAACAGACAGGAACCTTGAGCGGCTGCGACGGCAAGCCGGTCGCAGCGCTCGTTGTCGGGATGGCCTGCATGTCCCTTTATCCATGCGAGACGTACTTCGTGGCAGGGATATATCTTCAGGAAACGAATCCACAAGTCGGCATTCTTTTTTCCGGCAAACCGTTTTTTTTCCCATCCCCACAGCCATTTTTTTTCAACGGCATTGACCACGTACTGCGAATCGGTATATATGGTAATCCTGCATTGAGGATACTTCAACGCTTCCAGAGCGGTAATCACCGCCAGCAGTTCCATCCGGTTGTTGGTAGTACACCGGAAGCCCTGTGAAAATTCCTTGCGGTAAATTCCCGATTCGAGAATCACGCCATATCCGCCCGGACCGGGATTGCCCAACGCCGAACCGTCCGTATATGCCGTTATCTTTACAGATTTTTGATTGTCCACCGACACAACTGTTATTTTCCGGCAAAAGTACATGAAAATTCCGAATTTCCAAGTGGAAGTTTCATCAGGCTGGAAAACAGGGCATTTGCTTCGACAAGTTTATCGCGCCATGCGGACATTCCGAGTAGCGCGACGGCTTGCACGGGGGCAGACCGCTCCAGTTTGCACACCAAATCGTTGATGGCAGCCGTTTCGCCGCCGAGCGTTTTTGGG
>JAISWR010000037.1 GCA_031270985.1 Bacteroidales bacterium
TTCCCGCAGGGAACAATATCAATTGTTTTTCAGGTTCACCGGCAATGAATTGTTGGTTTTGCGAATTTCGGCAACCGTATTTTTGGGGTCAATCACTACACGACAACCGTCGAGATTCAGATTTTGCGGAATCTGCAACGTTACTTGGACCCGTTTGGGCAACAAGTCGTGAACGCCTTCCAGTGCAGGTATGGTTACGGTTTGCAGGATCGCTTCGCCTTTACGGTCGGTGAGGGCTATCTCCGTTGCGGGTGCATCTGCGCCGCCCAGATTATGCACCGTCACTGCGATTTGATTGCCTGATATTTGCACGTCTTCCGCGCCGATGGCCAAATCGGAACGGTTAGTCACGGAAATGCCGCTGCCCGTGAGTTTCATCTGTATCAGTACGTTTTCCTGCGACGGGATGCTTAATGTCACCGTTTCGCCCCGTCCGAACGTTAGTTTTTCCCGATGAGTTTCGCGGTCTATCTTTCCGTCGCCATTGCCGTCGATACCTTGCACAAGTTCCCATTCTCCGTTTAGCACGTCCCAACCTGTCATCAGTGCATTTATCGTTTCCGTGCCGGTATTGAAAAATTCAAATTTCAGTTTCTCCGGCGTGGAAAACGGGACGAGGATGGCGATGCGTTCGGCGTCGTTGCGGGGAAAACGCCAACTCACCGCATTGCCCGGATAGAACATGGAACGGTCCTGACTGACGCCTCCCAAACGGGAACGCTGGATTTCGTCGATACTGAAACTGTAACGGTCTGTCCATACGTAACCCAGCGTATTGACATATTCATGCAGGGTGGCGGTTTCCAGCAATTCGCGATAGAGTGTTTCGAGATGTCTTTTATCGCCGCTAAGCTGCCATGCCAGATGGCGGGTATATTCCGAATTGGGCACAGCAAGCTGTTGCGCTATTTTTTGCCGCTGGCCGG
Source organism: Bacteroidales bacterium (assembly GCA_031270985.1). Lineage (GTDB taxonomy): Bacteria > Bacteroidota > Bacteroidia > Bacteroidales > UBA4181 > JAIRLS01. Next base: position 927 of record JAISWR010000037.1, read on the forward strand.
CAATATCCAGCATGTTGGAGGTAACGGAGCCCATCCAACGAAAGTCGCTCAGCAGCGGTTTCAGGTATTTGTCGTTGCCTGTCCAACGCCATGCCGCCCAGAAGACGGGTGCGGAATTGCCCATTCCTGAGGGGCGGTGTTCGTCGGTTTCAAAATGAATAGCGTAATTGATGCGTACTTGTCCGTCGGGTGTTGTGTCGGCATGAGCCAGCAAGCCGTCCGCCATATCCGTCACAATTTGTTTTGCCGCTTCGACACCGTAAAATTCACCCAAATAAATGGTGGGCAGCAGATGCAGAAACGTTCGGCTGTCTGCCCAGCCCCACACGCCTTTGGTGGCGGCTTTGGTGGCGCTGAAATAATCGGAACGGAAATGGGTATGCCCGGCGGCATTCACGCCCGTCACATGATGTTTCACCGTATGCGCGGCTTCCATCATGCGTTCCGCCTCTTTCGGGTTGCCTGTGCGCAACAGGTTGATCTGGCAAATGGTGTTGGTGCCTTCTTCAAAGGTATGCAACCCGTCGGACTGTAATTTGGATATTCCGTCCACCAGCATGTCGTTGTCGTAAATCGCTTCCATCATCATGCTCAGCGATTTTTCGATTTTATCAGGCATCACGCCCATCAATGCCAGCGGCGGCATATAATTCCCCAAATCGCTGTCGTCGGAAAGACCACCGCCAAATTCGCCGTTTTCTATCTGGCGATGTTCTATTTGCCATTCAATAAAATATCGGTATTTTTTCAGATATTCCAGTTGCAGGTGCGCCCAGAGCGGGACGCCTTCGGGGGCAGGCGCTGTTTTTACGGGAGGACGTGGCTGCGAAGGATTGTAGATGTGCCAGTATTCGCGTCCTTCCTTATGTTCGGGGTCTATGCGAAGCAGGTCGGTGATGTCGTTTTCAAACTGTACGTATTTGTGCAGACGGCGATTGTTCGGATGTTCTTCAACAATCATTGAATAATTGTCACGCACTTGCGTAAACCGGTCTGCCAGATGTTCGATTTTTGCTTCGTCCCGCTCTTTGAAGACAAGTTCGATGCGCGCTCCTTCCAGCCATTCCGCATTGAACCCGGCGCCTCCGGCAATGGTCAGGTAGAGCGGTTTGTCATTAGGCAGGATACGGTCGCGCAGGTCAAGCCATAACACCCGTTCTTCATTGGGTTTTACCGAAAAGGAGAAATTCAGCATATCGCGGATATACCAAATTGGGTCTTTCACGCGAATGTTCATCGGGAACAGCCCGCTGGTAAGGGGCGGCACATCCATTGCCGGCAAAATGATACGGATGCCGTCCAACCCTCCGTGCAGGTTATACCAGCCTTGCGTTGAGGCGCGCATCCATCCGCCGAGCGGTTCGGCAGGCGTAACACCCATACTGCGGAAGTCCGACGGGATAACGATGTGTACCAGAGGCATTTCGGAGGTTGGCTGCTTTTTATCAATACCCGACCGTGCAATCTGTGGTCTTGCTTGTGGCGCAGCGCCCGAAGGAGTTGCCGTCATCACCGTCTGTTCATCCGTCGGGTGACGCCCTTTGATGTGGCGCAACACATCGCTGATGTTGGGATTGGACAAACCCGAAGGTTCCGGAGAAAGCCGGTATGCAAGGCGGATGATACCCTGAGGGGCGTCGCCCTCATGCACATAAAAAGCATCAAATTCGCCGATCGGCGTTTCCTGCACATTGTTGGAAAACACCACTGTTTGTCCTTTCACCGGCGTTTTCATTTTGTGAAAGGTGCGTTCTTTACCTTTCGCGCGGACGAAACAGGGTATCCCGCCGGAACCGTCCCTGTTTGGCGTAACGCTGATTTGCCCGTCGGCGCCGCCGGACACTTCGAAGTAATTCCACGTTTCATTGTCCGGCATGTTGAAACGCACTTGCTGTCCCGAGAGAGAATAACAAAACCAGTCGGGCAACTGGAAGTAATCGTTCCGTCCGATGATGCGCGATCGATTGTACACGCCGGGCCAGGTTGTTTCGCGGATGCCGTCGTTGGCTTTCCACCACCATGTTTTCAGATCGTAAGCCTCCAGTATCTGTACTTTGCGCACTGTGGTCGCTTCATGCGCAAGATATGGCGGCAAATCGTCCGTCCAACCGTACCGCAGATGCCATTCGTCTACCCATTGTTTTACATTTGGGCTGCGTCCGAACGGAGCGGGGCGGTAATCCTCGCCTTGGAACAGCCGGCGGATTTCGGCGTCGTCCAACGCTCGGTCGTAAATACGGATTTCGTCTATATCGCCGCCACGCCGAAAATTATACGCGCTTTGTACCTGATAGGGGCTGATGATGCGTGAATGCGGACCGAACTGATCTAAACCCGCGTCAAACACTATCGTTGTGTCGCGTTGTCCCACTTTTTTACCGTTGACATAAAAACGTATGCCCTGCATCTCATCCCACGCAAAGGCAAAATGCGTCCATTCCATGACGGCGGGTAATTGCGGCGCAGTGTAGGAAACGCGCACTCTGGCAAGATTGGCGTCAGTGACAAATGCATCAAACCCCTTGCCGTTATAATCAATGCGCAGCCACGTCATATCCCAACTGGAATGATCGGAATAGCCTACCCGAAACACGGGGAACTCGGTTTCGGTGAAAGGATCGTCGCCTGCCCGCCAGAAAAACGAGAGCGTACCGCGCTGAGCATAAATATTACCATGCGCCCAATAACTCATCAGTTGGTTCTCGGCACACCGGAATGCGTTTCCTTTGGCTCCGCCGGAGATGATTTCGACGCCGCGCACGAAATTTGGAAACGCTTCTCCTTTAGACACATCAGCTTGCAGGCTGTTGCCGGAAAGATAAAACAACAGTCCCGAATCATGCGCCGCTGCCGGAAAACTCGCCGTCGCAAGGATGCAAGCCATCAAAAAAATCTTCATCTTGCCCATGTCTTTATTTTGAAATTTGAGGTATGGTTGGTCAATAACCTTTGTGCAAAGATATATCATTTATTTGTAAGTCCCAAACCGGATGTAATCAGTCTCGCGGCAAACGCACGAAATATATATCTTGACGGACATTTTGGGTTAAAAAATATTCGAAAGTTCGAAAGTCGTATGTTTTTTGTACTTTTGCGTCCGAAAATTTTGAAGCAGGATAAGAAATGGCAAGAATAAGAGGAGCGATAGTGGTGGACGCCGAGCGATGCAAAGGTTGCGGCGTTTGCACCGTCAGTTGCTCGCAACAAGTGATTATTTTGGGCAAAGAAGTCAATTCCAAAGGCTATTATTTTGCAGAGGCGGCATTTCCCGGAAAGTGTACGGGATGTGCCAATTGCGGTATTATTTGTCCCGACGGAGCGATTAAAGTGTATCGGGTAAAGGAAGAATGATTCGTAAATAATTAATGAACGATATTGAAAACATCAAATGAAAGAACTTCGGTTATTGAAAGGCAATGAGGCTGTTGCGGAGGCAGCAATTCGCGCCGGAGCCGACGCCTACTTTGGGTATCCCATCACGCCGCAATCGGAAATCATGGAATATCTGGTGGATCGGCAGCCGGAAACGACAACCGGAATGGTGATTTTACAGGCGGAAAGCGAAGTGGCTGCCATCAATATGGTGTATGGCGCTTCGGCAGCGGGACGTCGCGTGATGACGTCTTCGTCAAGTCCGGGTATCAGCCTGATGACGGAGGGCATCTCCTACCTTGCAGGTGCGGAACTTCCTTGTTTGATAGTGAATGTTACGCGCGGAGGTCCGGGTTTGGGCACCATTCAACCCTCTCAGGCGGATTATTTTCAAAGCGTCAAAGGAGGAGGACACGGTGACTACCGTTTGTTGGTGTTGGCGCCTGCATCGGTGCAGGAAATGGCGGATTTTGTGGCGCTCGGTTTCGACCTCGCTTTCAAGTACCGCAATCCCGTTATGATGCTTGCCGACGGTGTCATCGGTCAGATGATGGAAAAAGTGGAACTGCCCAAACCGTTACCGAAAAGGGAAACCGTCGAAGCATGGGCAGTTACCGGAAAAACGCCGGAGAGAGAACGCAACGTGATTACCTCGCTCAATCTGGACGCTTTGAAACACGAACGGCATAACCTGAAACTGCAAGCAAAATACCGGCAGATGGAACGGGAAGACACCCGCTACGATACGTATTTGTGCAACGATGCCGAATACATCATCACAGCGTACGGAGCAAGCGCGCGCATCAGCAAAAAAACCGTCGATCTGGCGCGGGACAAAGGAATCAAAGTAGGATTGTTCCGTCCCGTCACTCTGTTCCCTTTCCCGTCGAAAGAACTGGCTACGGTGTCGCAACATGTCGAAGGCATACTGTCCGTTGAAATGAGCGCAGGACAAATGATAGAGGACGTTTTGCTGGCTACGCGATGCCGTGTTCCGGTGCGGCATTTCGGGCGCAACGGCGGAGTGGTGCATGCGCCGGGAGAAATTTTGGAAGCATTGGAACAATTCATCAACAGCAAAGAAAAACAGCATCAGGAATGACACAAGATATCATCAGCGAAAAAAATTTAGTGTACAAACCCAGCAGCCTGCTGACAAACACCACCTTTAACTTTTGTCCCGGATGCGGACACGGCACCGTCGTGCGGCTGGTGATGGAAGTAGTGGAAGAAATGGGCATACAAAGCGAAACCATCGGTCTTTCTCCGGTAGGCTGTTCGGTGTTGCTGTATGATTTCTACAAAATAGACATTATACAGGCGGCGCACGGGCGAGCGCCCGCAGTAGCCACAGGATTGAAAAGGATGTTGCCCGACAAGTTCGTGTTTACTTATCAAGGAGACGGCGACCTTGCCGCCATCGGCACAGGAGAAACGATACATGCCTGCAACCGCGGGGAAAATTTTACCATCATCTACATCAACAACGGCATTTACGGGATGACAGGCGGACAGATGGCGCCCACTACGCTGCCGGGCATGAAAACATCCACCACTCCACACGGGCGCGACGTGGCGACTGCCGGGCATCCCCTGAGCATGACCAACATTGTTGCCGCGCTGGACGGTTCGTACTTCGTCACTCGGCAGTCGGTACACACACCGGCGGCAGTACGCAAAACCAAACGCGCGCTACGAACGGCTTTTGAAAGCCAGAAACTGAATAAAGGCACCTCATTCGTAGAAGTGGTATGCAGTTGCCATTCGGGATGGAAAATGACGCCATTGCAAGCCAACCGGTGGATGGAAGAACACATGTTCCCGTATTATCCGCCGGGAGATTTAAAGGTGGATGGACGGCAATTGAAAATTGGAAATGATCTGTCGGTGGTTGCATGATCCGACCGTGCCACTCTTTGACACGGTCAGGATAAGGCATTGTCTAAAAATAAACCTTACCGTTAGCTGGATTGCTTCCCGTTTATTCCCTGACAACCACTAATTTGTCTCCGGAAAGTTCCCATTTCCCGAAATTCGTACCGTTGAAATTTCCAGAAGTCATCACCAGTAAGTTCCTGTCTTTCCATCTGGTTTCCTTGATTTTCCGCAACAGCAATTCCAAGTCGGTAAACACTTCCACATTGGGCGTATCGAAAGCCCGTGCCACCGTTTGCCTGTCGAACATGGGCAATTGCTTGTGTTTCAACGTTTCCGGATTGTAGTACACCCATGCATCGTCGGCATCTGTCATAGAATGCTGATATTCCGCAAGGAAACGTTCGCTGAGGCTGCTGAACGTATGCAACTCCATGCAGGCGGTCAGCAGGCGGTCGGGATACTGTTCCTTTACCGCCTTGATAGTGGCTTTTAGTTTTGACGGCGAATGAGCAAAATCGAGAAAAATATGCGTGTGTTCGTTTTGCGCCAATGTTTGCAAACGCCTTGCCGCTCCCCGAAAACTGCCGATATGTTTGTAGAAATCTTCGTCATTCACGCCCAAAACACGGCATATCTGCAATGCGCCGCCGATGTTTTGCAAGTTGTGTTCACCGAAGACGGACAGTCCAATCATGTGGTCGCCTGTGGTCAGAAACGTTTGTCTGTTGCGGACAACAGCAGGATGGGCGGTATAGGGTATGACAGTCACCGGCGGACGTTTTTCTTCCACAAGACGGCTCAGTGTGGCGTCGGCAGCGCAGTACACCAGCGTGCCGCCCGGTTCTATCAGGTCGATGAAGCGGCTAAACTGCATCACATAAAGTTCAAAGGACGGGAAAACGTTGATGTGATCCCACGCGATACCGCTCACTAAGGCGACGTTGGGATGATAAAGATGGTACTTCGGACGCGGGTCAATGGGGGACGAGAGGTATTCGTCGCCTTCGAAAACGGAAATTTTTGCCTCCTTGCTCAGGCGTACCATTGTGTCGAAACCGTCAATCTGAGCGCCTACCATGTAGCCAAAATCCATACCGCATGATTTCAGGATGTGCATCACCATGGCGGTGATGGTGGTTTTGCCGTGACTACCGCCAATAACTATGCGACGCTTATCGCGACATTGTTCGTACAGATATTCGGGATAGGAGAAAATTTTCAGTCCGAGCTGTTGCGCCCGTTTCAACTCCGGATTGTCCGCCCGCGCGTGCATGCCGAGTATCACCGCATCCAGTCCGCCGTGTATCCTCTCGGGATGCCAGCCTGCCGCGTCGGGCAACAGTCCGTGTGCCGCCAAACGACTTCGCGACGGCTCAAAGATTTCGTCGTCCGATCCGCTTACCGTATATCCCTTTTCTTTCAGCGCTATGGCAAGGTTGTGCATGGCGCTTCCGCCGACAGCTATCAGATGAATTTTCACGGCTCGCGGGCGGTTAGTTCATGAAACACGGTTTCCAGCGACTTGTCTTTCCGGATATCTTCTACAGTCCCGTTTGCCACGATAACACCCTTGTTAATGATGATCGCCCGTCCGCAAACAGCCTCCACCTCCTGCATGATATGGGTGGACAGCAACACGGTTTTGGATTTGCCGGTTTCCGAAATAAGGTTGCGTATTTCAAGAATCTGGTTGGGGTCTAATCCTGTAGTCGGTTCGTCCAGAATCAGTACGGCAGGGTCGTGTATCAACGCCTGTGCCAGCCCCACCCGCTGCCGGTAGCCTTTGGACAAATGGGCGATTTTCTTGTGCTGCTCGCTCCCTAAACCCGTCGCTTCTATCATGTCTGCCGTCCTTTTGGCGGAATTTTTCCCTAAACGGTACAATCCGGCAACAAATGCAAGATATTCCTTCACGTACATGTCCAAATACAAAGGATTATGCTCCGGAAGATAACCGATGTTACGGCGCACTTCCTTCGCATGATACCTCACATCCCTTCCGCACACTGTCACAGAGCCGGACGTAGCGGATATGTAGCCGCAGATAATCTTCATCACGGTAGATTTACCGGCGCCATTGGGACCAATGAATCCGACAATCTCGCCGCTTTCTATGCCGAACGAAACTTTATCCACCGCACACCGGCGATTGTAGTACTTTGTAACTTCTTGAACAACAACAGACATACTTTTACGCAGATAAATAAAAATTACAAATTTACATGATTTTTTGTGATGTGGATAAAAAATCGCACGCCGCCGGCAGAAAAAGCGAAACGGAAAACACCGCCGATGGCTGTCTGCCGCTGTTTAGCTGTAAAACCGTTGTCTTTGCCTGCGCACAATTCATCCGTTCCGAAGAACGGACGACAGCGCTTGTCGCCGCCAGCATTTTCCCGCCGTCTCTTTCTCGCCACTCGAAATTTTCTCCTTTTCCGTTATTTTTCAAAAACTTTTGTTACCTTTGTAGCCGTTTTGGTTGGCTCCGTTCCGTTTGGAGCAGCGCCTAAAAAGGGAATCAGGCGCAAATATCTTAAACGGTTTCATATGTTGTTGAACAAGGCAGTTTGTACGGTCGCCCTGCTGTGGGGGACGGTGGCGGCAGCGCAGGAAGCGGCGGATAGCGTGCGACGCATCGAAGAGGTGACGGTGGTTGCACACCGCTACCACGAGGTGATTCCCTCCCAACGGCTTGCAGGAGGCAAACTCAAAGCGCTCAGCAGCCTTTCCGTCGCTGACGCCATACGCTACTTTTCGGGCGTGCAGATGAAGGATTACGGCGGAGTAGGCGGACTGAAAACCATCGACATTCGAAGCATGGGAACCAACCACCTTGGCGTGTTCTACGACGGCATACAACTCGGCAACGCACAGAACGGACAGATTGACCTCGGCAAATTCTCGCTGGACAACATCGAAGAGATAGCCCTCTACAACGGGCAGAAAAGCGAAATCCTCCAATCGGCGAAGGACTTCGGCTCGGCAGGCACCGTGTACCTCCGCACGCGCCGCCCGCGCTTCGCCGAAGGCGAACGCAGCCACGCGAAAGCCTCCTTTCGCGCCGGATCGTTCGGGCTGCTCAACCCTTCGATCCTTTGGGAACAGAAAACCGGCAAAAAAACCGCCGCGTCGTTCGGCGCGGAATACATACAAGCGACGGGCAAGTACAGATTTCGTTACCGGAAGGTGCTACGCGACGGTAGCGTGGCGTGGGACACTACCGCCGTCAGGCAAAACGGCGACATCCGCTCGGCGCGACTTGAAGGAAGCGTCCACGGCGAGGCGGGACGGGGGCAGTGGAACGCAAAGGCATGGTTCTACGACTCGGAACGCGGCATCCCCGGCGCCATCGTCAACAACGTGTGGAAACGATCGCAACGGCAGTGGGACAGGAATTTTTTCGTACAGGGAAGTTACCGCATACCTTTCGCCACACACGGCGAAGCGCTCGTCAACCTGAAATACGCCAACGATTGGATGCGCTACCTCAACCCCGACACCACCCTGATGTACATCGACAACATCTTCCGGCAACAGGAAGTCTATGCCTCCACCGCCGCCAAATATGCCATCCTTCCGCAGTGGGACGCCGGAGTGGCGATCGACTGGCAGTGGAACGCCCTGAACGCCTCCTTGCAGGACTTCGTCTTCCCGCAGCGCAACACCGTCCTCGCAGCAATGGCTACCGCCGCACAGTGGAAACGCTTTAAGGCACAGGCAAGCCTCTTGGGCACCTTCGTCTTCGATCGCATCTCCAAAACCTCGCGCCAACGCAAGCCCGACGACCTGCAACGCTTCACCCCCGCCGTCTTCCTCTCCTATCAACCCTTCGGACGCCTGCAGCACGACCGACAGGACGGCAATCAACCCCTCTCCCTCCGCGCCTTCTACAAGCGTATCTTCCGGATGCCCACCTTCAACGACCTGTACTATACCGACATCGGCAACACCATCCTGCGACCGGAATACACCACGCAGTACAACGCCGGATTCGAATGGGGAAACGCCCCCCGACACGGCGTCCTCAGCAGATGGAAAGTGCAGGCAGACGCTTACTACAACGAGGTGAGCGACAAAATTATCGCCGTACCCAAAGGCAACGGACAGTTCCGCTGGATGATGATGAACCTCGGCTACGTGGAAATACGCGGCATTGACCTGTCCGCCGACGCCGCGTGGAAACTGCCCCTCAGCATCGATCTCGCCACACGCATCAACTACACCTTCCAAAAGGCGCAGGACTTCACCGACCCCACTGACAACCGACCCTCCGCAGGATCCTACGGCGGACAGATAGCCTACATCCCTCGGCACAGCGGATCGGCAATCGCCTCCATCACATGGCGAACATGGGAAGCCAACTACAGTTTCATTTACACCGGCGAACGATACCACAATTCGTCCAACATCCGCGAAAACTACGAACAACCATGGTACACCCATGACATGGCAATGGCAAAAACTTTCCGCATCAAAAAAATCAACTTCAAACTGTCGGCAGAACTCAACAACTTGCTCAATCAGTTCTACGACGTGGTGCTGAACTACCCTATGCCGGGACGAAACGGCAAAATTACGCTTAAATTTGAAATTTGAAGAATGGAAAATTTTCGGACGGTAGGCGCCATATGGGCTTATTCCTCTGTTTCTCGCCGTAAAGTTTAGCTGAAAGGCAATACGGAGCTGTATCAAAAACACTAATTCCACAAAAGTTAGGTAGATATTTTCTATAAAATATTAATATTTAAATAATTATACTGATTTTATGGATAACTAATTAGGTAGTCTATAAAATCCCACATACTGGGGTAAATAGGACGGAGTTAGGAATCAAAAGTGGCAAAACCGTTATATCCTGTTTGCGCGATGACACTTGTGAACGGCGAGGGACGACAATTTGGTTTTTAGAAAGGAGATTTTTAATGACGTACGACAGTTTCCATCAAAACGCCGAGCGGATTTATGGCGTCGGTAAACCGGACATTTTCTCTCCGAGCGAGTTTCACGAACCGGTTCGTATGTTTTGGCGGGATGCCTCAAAACACGTTTCCCGAAATTGTCGGTGCCGCATCGCTCATCCCGTCCTATTCGGGGTTGGCGTTAGTTCCTTTTCCGGTAGTTGAGTACCGATAGACTCACGGAGGCGGCGGCGAAGATGCATATTGCGCGGAATTGCGGCGTTAGATCGACGAAGGTAGCGCCCTTGAGCATGATGCAGCGCATGATGTCGATGAAATAGTACACGGGATTGATGGTGTTGAGCGCTTTGCCCCATGCCGGCATGTTGTCGGTGGAGGTGAAGATGCCGCTCATCAGGATGCAGATCAGCAGGAAGAAAAAATTGATGAATGTTGCCTGCTGCATGGTTTGGGCGAAAGTGGATACGAACAGTCCCAGCCCGAGCAGTCCAGTCAGATAGGTGGCCGACATGCCGAAGATGAGCGTTATGCTGCCTTCCATGGGCACGTTGTAGAACAGTCGTCCCAGCGCAAGCCCCAGCGCGAGTTCCACCAAGCCTATCAGCCAGAAGGGCAACAGTTTGGACGCGATAAAGGCGAACTTGCCGACAGGCGTGACGTTGATCTGTTCGATAGTGCCTGTTTCCTTTTCGCGTACTACGTTCATTGCCGAAAGCACGGTGCCGATGACCGTTATCAGGATGGTGAGGATGCCGGGCAGCATGAAAAACCGGTAGTTCAGCGTGGGGTTGTACCAAAACGAAACGCTGGTGCGAATGCTTTCCTGCGGCGCTGGTGCGGCGTTTTCTAAGAGGATGTCGCCCACGGCGCGGTTAATCAGTTGCGTCATATAGGCGTATGACAGTTGTGCCTGCTGCGAATTGACCGCATTGACTATCAGTTGCACGGCGGCAGGTTGTTGCGACATCAGGTCGTTCTCCAGTCCCTTGTGGATGATCAGCGCCACGTCCGATTCCCCTTTCTCAATAGAGGCGATGGCTTCATGTGCCGAAAAGGCCACCCGTCCGGCATCGAAAAACGTAGAAGCGCTGATGGCGCCGCATATCCGGCGGCTTGTCGGCGACAGGTCGTTGTCGCATATCAGCACTTTGCGGTCGCGCATCTCCATAGTGGCGGCATTCACAAGGATGAGCAGCATGACGGTAGGCACCACAAACAGCAACGGCAGCATTATCCTGTTTCTGAATATCTGCAAAAATTCCTTCCGGACAAGTGTCATCAATATTCTCATCGTTTTTCCTCCTTTAATCCAGTCGTATTTTGAATTTTTTGACGGCCGCTGCCATGTAGATCAGCCCGAAAGCCACCATGACGATCAGCCGTTGCCACACCACCTCCAGCGTGCTGCCCTGAATCATCACCGCCTTGACGGCTTCCACATAGTAGCGTGGCGGCAGGATGCGGCTCAGCGCCTGCAACCACCATGGCATGTTCTCCAGTGGAAAGATAAAGCCCGACAGCAGCATGGTGGGTAGCAGCAAGCCAAACAGCGAAGCAAACATCGCGACCATCTGTGTCGGTGCAAGGGATGAAATAAGTATGCCCAACGCCAGCGACAGGAAGATATACACGAAATTGATCAGGAACAGCAGTTCCCAACTGCCCGTCATCGGCACGCGAAACACGAAATAGCCCAACAATACGACAGTGACGGCGTTGATGGTTGCCAGTGCCAGATAGGGCGTCACTTTGCCGATGATGATCTGAAACGGCGTGAGCGGCGACGCCAGCAGAATCTCCATGCTGCCCAGTTCTTTTTCGCGGGTGATGGACAGTGAGGTCATCATTGCCGTGATGATGATCAGCACCAGCGCCATGATGCCGGGTATCGACATATACACGCCGTTGAGGGAGGGATTGAAAAACATTCTGACTTCCACTTCCACCGGTGGTTTGACAACGACGTCCTCTCCGGCGGCAAACGACTGTATGACGCCTTCGCAGTAGATGCTCAGCAGTTGCGCTGTGTTGGCTTCCGACGCATCGGCGATGATTTGTACGACAGCGCCTTCGTTTTGCAGCATCCGGCTGCCGAAGCGTTCGCCGATCACCACCACCATCCGGATGCTTCCCGACCGGAATGCGGGCGCTATCTCGGCGTCGTGCGTGATGACCTTGACGGGTTTGAAATACCCCGACGAGGCGATCCGGGCTGTCAGGCGGGCGCTTTCCGAGTCGCGGGCTTTGTCGTACACGCCGATAACGGTGTCTTTCACGTCGATTGACACCACATAGCCGATGATGAGCACCAGCGCAACAGGAATGACGAACAGAATCACCAGTGTTTTCCAGTCACGGAGGATGTGTTTACTTTCCTTGATGATGAAACCTTTCAATGCGGTCATGGGATTTGTTTTTAGCGTACCATCCTGACAAACAGTTCATTAATGCTTTCCACACCATGCGCCTGTTTCAGTCGTTGCGGCGTGTCGAGTGCGATGATTTGCCCGCGGTTCATGATGGACACACGGTCGCAGTATTCGGCTTCGTCCATGTAGTGGGTCGTCACGAAAACGGTAATGTCGTTTTCGGCGGCTTCGTAAATCAGTTCCCAGAAACGGCGGCGGGTTACGGGATCAACGCCGCTTGTCGGCTCGTCGAGGAAAACTATCGACGGACGGTGGAGGGTTGCCACCGAAAAGGCGAGTTTTTGTTTCCATCCCAGCGAAAGAGTTTTCACCAACCGCTTGCGCACCTGCGTCAGTTCCAGCCTTTCGAGCATGGCGTCGGTGCGTTTGCCGATTTCCGCACGACCAAGCCCGTAGATGGTGCCGTACACGAGAATGTTTTCGGTAACAGTGAGGTCGTCGTTGAGCGAAAATTTTTGGCTCATGTAGCCGATGTTGCGTTTCACCTTTTCAGGATGCAACGCCACGTCGTAGCCCGCCACGACCACGCTACCGGAGGTAGGTTTCAGCAACCCGCACAACACCTTCATCGTCGTGGTTTTGCCCGCACCGTTGGCGCCCAAAAAGCCGAATATCTCTCCCTTTGCCACCGAAAACGTAAGCCGGTCGTTGGCGGTAAAACTCCCGAACCGCATCACCAAATCTTTTACAATGATTATCTCCATGAACAATTATTTTTGATTTTTAACCGTGATGATGAAACAATCCTCGATGATAGGGGCAACAGTTTTCACCTCAACTTTTTCGCAGGCGAGACAGATCAGTTGCTGCCGTATTTCTCCAGCTTCCGCATCGTGCCTGTTCATGGCCAGATGCACGGCATCGCCGAAAGAATAGGCGGCCATGACGCCGGGCAGCGAGCGGCACAGCGCCGGCAAGGTGCGCATGTTAGCGGCGCGTACGGCAAAGATGCGCTGTGTGGTGCGTTTCACGATATTTTGCGGCGTATCGACGCTGAAAATATGTCCGTTGTTGATGAACGCGATGCGGTCGCACAGGGCGGCTTCGTCCATATAGGGCGTCGCCACAATAGCGGTGACGCCCGCCTGCCGAACTGTCTTGAGGTTGTCCCAGAACTCTTTGCGCGACACGGCGTCCACGCCTGTGGTAGGTTCGTCGAGCACCAGCAGGCGCGGCTTGTGAATCAGTGCGCACGACAGCGCCAGCTTCTGCTTCATGCCGCCCGAAAGTTTACCGGCGGGACGCTTGCCGAACGGCGCTATATGGCGGTACACGTCTTCTATCAGACGGTAATTTTCCTCAACGCGGACGCCAAACACCGATGCGAAAAACTGCAAGTTTTCCTCAACGGTGAGATCTTCGTAAAGCGAAAATTTTCCGGGCATGTAGCCGATGATTTTCCGGATAGCTCTGTAGTCGCGCACGCTGTCAAGTCCCCAAAGCGCAACATCTCCGCTGTCCGGCTTCATCAGGGAGATAAGGATGTGAAACAGGGTGGATTTTCCAGCGCCGTCAGGGCCAATCAGCCCGAAAAGCTCGTTTTCCCGCACTTCAAACGACACGTCGTTCAGCGCCCGCACCGCGCCGAAACTCTTGCAGATGTTTCGTACCTTTATCATTGTCCCTGTCCGTCCTGTTGAAAGATGACTTCGCCGGGCATACCTATTTTGATGCTTCCATCGTTGATGACGTGTATTTTCACGGCATACACCAAATCCACCCGTTCCTCCCGGGTTTGAATGATTTTGGGGGTAAATTCGGCGGTAGCCGCCACATGCGCCACAACACCCTCAAAGTTTTGATACGCTCGCGTGCCCTTGTCGATACGCACGCACACCTTCTGTCCTATCTTCACCTGTGCAAGTTGAGCGCCGGAGATATAAGCCCTGAGCGTAGCCGTGCCGGTGTCGGCGAGTTTGAAAAGCGGCTTTCCCGCGGTGGTAAATTCGCCCGCTTCCGCATATTTCTGCAAAACGGTTCCCGCCTGCGGCGCACGAACGGTGCAACGTCGCAACTGTTCGTCCGCCACTGCTATTTGCGCCTGAACGACCTTTTGCTGTGCAAAAATCTGCGCTTTGGGCGCAAGAATCTGTTCAACCTGCGCACGGGCGATGTCCAGTTCGGATTCGATCCTGTCAAAGGACTGTTGCGTCGTGGCGTTGCCGGCAAGCAACTGCTGCGCTCGCTCCATCTCCCTTTGCAGGTAGGCAACCTGTTTTTGCTGCACTGCGACATTTTTGTCGATTTGTTGCAGTTCCACGTTCGTCACATTGAGCGAAGCCACCAATTGAAGGCGGTTGAGGACAATGAGCGCAGTGTCTATCAACCCCACGGGCTGATTTTGCTCCAGCACATCGCCTTCGCGAAGGGCGAGCGAAAGTATCTTGCCGTTTTCTTCGGCGCTGACGATGATCTCCACCGCTTCAAAGTTGCCGTAGGCGTCCGCCTCACGATCGGTGGAATAGCAGGCGGAAAGCCCAACGACAATGGCAATAGTGAAACATGGGTTAAACCAGCGTATCACTGCGTTTTGAAAGATTTGTTTTTGTGGTTTTTGCATCTTGCTCATTTTATTCATGATATGTTTGATGAAAATTTACGACGGCATGATCATCCGCCGGTTTTCCGACCGCCAGACTTTTGATGACCAGCGTTTTCAGAAAGTTCAGGCGGTTGATGGATTCTTCCCTGCGGGAACGGTATTCGTTGTTGAGCGCCGTTACATAATCCGACGAGGTAACGGAGCCGTTTTTCAGTCTTGCGCGGTAGTTTTCGGTGATCTGTTGCTGCAAAGCGATGATCTCCAGGTCTTTTTCCGCGCTATGCCGGTAGCGGGCAAGTTCGGCGGACATCGTCGCCTCCTTGTTTTTCAGTTCCATCTCGAAATACTCCTGTTGCGTCTGCACGAGATTTTTCTGCAACTGCAACGAGGCATTGCGCCGCACCGTGTTGTTCCAGTCGAAAGGCGTCCACCGCAACCGCAGTCCGAAAGCGTAGTACCATTCAAACTTGTCGGAAAGCATGTTGAACCCCGGGTTGGCATATCCCGCCTGTCCGAAGGCAAGAATGACGGGCGTCTTGTCGTATTTGCCGGCGGCAATCATAGCGTCGAAATGGGCATGCTGCAAGCGAAACAGTTCAAATTCCGGGCGCTGTTGCGGAACCACCGGCAAAACGTCCGGAGGCGCTTCCAGAACGGCTGTGTCGTTGATTTCCATGCCGGTATAGATAGACAGTCCCGTTATGAGCGCTTTGCGCTGCTCGTCCAAAGCGATAAACCGCTTGTCTAATTGCAGCAGTTCCACTTCGAGCGTCTGCCTATCCGTCAGTTGCGCCGCGCCGTAGTCGGTTGCCGTCTGCAATTCGCCGATGCGGGCGTTCAGGTCGTTCGCCATTGCCTGCAATTGTTCTCGCTGCCCGTCAAGAATCAGAACGCCGAAGTAGAGTTCGGCTACCGTGATGGCCGTTTCGTTGAGTTTCAACTTTGTGCTTTGCTTGTCCACAGCGCTTTGCGTACGCTGTATCTGCTGATTGGCTTTTATTGCCCCCGCATCGTAAAGCATCTGCACCACTTCCACCCCAATCTTGTACTGATCTTTCGAGGTGGATGGAAATACGAAGGGAAGGTTTGCAGGCACATCAACGTGCGGCACATCGCTTTGGTACGAAGCCTGCCCGAGCACTTCCACCTTGGGCGCCCACTCCGTCTGCATACTGTTGATAGCGTTGCGGGCAAGTTCTTCAATGATCCGGATGTTCTTCTCGTACATCGGAAAATGAGCCTGCGCCTTTTCGATACATTCTCCGAGCGATAGATGTTGCGCAAGGGCGTTCCCCCGCGCATAAAGTAAAAATACCGTCATCAAAAGACAAATCCTGTTTTTCATTTTTATGGTTTTATTTTCAATATGTTACACATTGCCGCATACACCTGCTCACTCCGGTGCAGCATGAACCCGTCAAACGTTTTTTTGTCCTGCCACAGGAAAATCAAGGCAAGCGGTTGCGCCATCACCGGAAAAAAACACAACGAGATGATGTTGATGATCATTTCGCGGGCGTCAATATGCCGGATGCGGTTTACTTTGAGTTTTTTGTTGATGGCGTCGATGAGATTTTGCGGTTTCACGCCCGCATCGTTTATCAGTGATTTGATTTGTTGCGCCCGTTCGGGATGCCTGCTTGTCTCGCACAGCACAAACATGGGGAGATAAGGCAGTCGCCGCACGATCATGCTATAGTTGTGAATGAGCGACTGCAACACATGGCGAATATCGGTGGATTCGCACAATATCGCCGCCGTCATTTCCGACCAGATAGACGTGAAGACTTCCTGAAAAATCCTGTTGAACAACTGCTCCTTGCTTCTGAAATAATAGTGCAGCAGGCTCTTGTTCATCCCCGCCTCATCGGCGATTTCCTGCATCCGCGCTCCGTCGTATCCCTTGTAGCCAAACACCTTTGTGGCCGCTTCGAGAATGACTTCCTCCGGCGATTTCTCTCCTGTATCTTCTTTGTATTTTCCTGATTTTAAGCTATTCATATTTAACCAAATGGTTTAACCGAATGATTTAATCAACCGGTCAAAGATAGGTATTGTTTGCCGGATATGCAAATTTTTTTTTTGAGGTTAATTCTTTTTTTTGAGGTGCTATTATATCGCACAAATTATAAACACAAAACGCTTTCAATCACTCATGTTACGCACCGATCAATGTCAGTCGTTGTCCTGCATTCCCCTCCTGTGGAGGTATCCGAAGGACGGTGTGGTTTTCTCGACTGAGCAAAACCTGACACTGTCTAAGTCCCTGCGGAACTTAGTCGCTGTCCTGCATTCCCCTCCTGTGGAGGGGGTATCCGAAGGACGATGTGGTTTTCTCGACTGAGCAAAACCTGACACTGTCTAAGTCCCGCAGGGACGATACTTTATTAACCGTATGCTTTAGCTTACGGACGAGCAATCACGGGCACTGTCTAACACGACTAAGTCCCGCAGGGACGATACTTTATTAACCGTATGCTTTAGATTACGGACGAGCAATCACATCAGCGACTAAGTCCCGCAGGGACGACACTTTACTATCTATTCCAATCACGTTCGTCAAACACCAACCCCATTTCTTTGATAAATGCTTCGTATTCCTCTCTAAATATTACTGTTTTATGGTGTTCTTGCTGGTTGATAATATGCTTCACTACCTTATCTTTGTCTTCCAT
>JAISWR010000096.1 GCA_031270985.1 Bacteroidales bacterium
CTGTTCTCCTGCGCTATCTGAAACGCTTTTTGAACAACCTCCTGCGCTTTGATGGTAAATTGATTCAAATTCATACTTCTGTTCCTTTTTGATCCTTTTCCTTCAAAATCTTAGCCAAAGTTAATAATGTGACAAAATGGCAGAGTTGAACTTCCTTATCGGTGGTCTGTTTTTCTTACGATGAAGTTTCCGGCTGTCTGCACGATGAACACCAGAGCGACCAGCAGCGCCAGTACGATATTCATGGTGGTCATGTCATATCCCACGTAGCCGTACTGATAGCCTATCTGACCGAGTCCTCCGGCGCCTACCGCTCCGCCCATGGTGGAATATCCGATCAGGGTGATCAGAGTGATGGCGGCTGAGTTGATCAGCGAAGGTAGCGCTTCCGGGATCAGCACCTTCCACACGATTTGGAAGGTCGTTGCGCCCATAGCGCGCGCTGCTTCCACCAAACCGGAAGACACTTCCAGAAAACCGCCTTCCGCCATCCGTGCGATGAACGGCGCCGCCCCCACGCTGAGCGGAACCAGCGCCGCCCCCACTCCTATGGATGTTCCCGCCACGAGTCGCGTGAAGGGAATCATCCATACGATCAGGATAATGAACGGTATTGCCCGGAACACGTTGATGACAGCGGACAGGATGCCGTTGATTGCACGATTTTCCATGATTTGTCCGGTGCGGGTGATATAGAGTAGCACGCCCAACGGCAATCCCAGCACGAAGCCGAAAAAGCCCGACACGAAGGTCATCACCACCGTTTCCCATGTTCCCCGTAACAACAATTCCACCATATCCATTAACCGTTAAATAAAGTATTGATGTTCGAATCCCTGTCCTATAATGCGTCCTCCGCTGAGGGCAATCACGTCAGTACAGATGCTTCTCACCACGTTCATCTCATGCGTAATGAGGAGGATGGTGATATTCATCCGCTCGTTGATTTCTTTCAGCAGGGCGAGGATGGTGGCGGTGGTTGCGGGATCCAGAGCGCTTGTGGCTTCGTCGCACAGCAATATTTTCGGGTTGTTAGCCAAAGCGCGCGCGATAGCCACCCGTTGTTTCTGTCCGCCCGACAGTTTAGACGGATAGTCGTCCGCCTTTTCCTCCAGTCCGACGAGTTGCAGCAGTTCCTGCACCCGACGGTTGATTTCCGTGCGCGGCGTGTGGTTCAGTTCGAGCGGAAAAGCCACGTTGTCCGACACGGTGCGCGAGTCCAGCAGATTAAAGTGCTGAAAGATCATTCCGACGCTGCGTCGCACCCTGAGCAGTTCCCGCGACGAGAGGCGCATCAAATTCTGTCCGTCCACGATGACCTCTCCTTCGGTGGGGTGTTCCAACAGGTTGACGCAACGGATGAGCGTGCTTTTGCCGGCGCCCGACTCGCCGATCACCCCCGTGATGTTTCCTTGCTTCACTGTGAGGGAAACGTCGGACAGGGCGCGGGTCACTCTGCCTCCCTGCCTGAATTCCTTGGTGATGTGCCTTAACTCTATCATGTGTCTTTACTTCTTTTTTACGTTCAGCATGGCGACTGCCTGTTCCAGAAAATGTGCGTCCGTGAGGTCAAAAGCGTTGAGCCGGTCGCTGTCGATGTCCAGCACGCCGATGAGGTTTGTTCCGCAGAAGAGCGGCGTGACGATTTCGGATTTCGATTCGCTACTGCAAGCGATATGTCCGGCGAAGCGTTCCACATCCGGCACGACGATGGTGCGTCTTTCCTTCCATGCGGTGCCGCAGACCCCTCTGCCGAAAGGGATGCGCGTGCAGGCTTCCGGTCCAAGGAAAGGTCCGAGTACCAATTCGTTTCCTTCCACCATATAAAATCCCGTCCAGAGGAAGCCGAACATCCGGTGCAGCAACTCCACCGTGCAGGCAAGCGCGGCATCAAATTCCCCGCCAACAAACTGCCGTTCCTCCATCCGTTGGAGCAACAGCCGGTATTGTGTTTCCTTATTCTCCAAAGTATTGATTGCTTATCTAAGATGCCGCAAAAATATACGGTAAAAACGAATGATCTATAACATAAAGATGGTATTTTGCTTTTATTTGAAAAAACCGTTTACCGTATTAACGGCTTCCGGCATGGCAAACACCACCACATGATCGTCCGGCTGTATATGCGTTGTGCCGGTGGCTACAAAACCTTCCGATCCGCGTATCACGCCTCCGATGATGGCATGTTCGGGGAAATCTGTCTGGCACAACGGGTGGGCTGTGATTTTGGATTTGGACGACACGACAAATTCCAGCGCTTCCGCATTAGTGAGTGTCAGGTGGCGTATCATGGAAACCGTTCCCGAAAGGGTGTAACGGTAAATGTGCGCGGCGGTTATCAATTTTTTGTTCACTACGGTGTTGATGCCGAGTTGTTCCGCTAATTTGATGTAGTCCAGATTTTCTATTTCGGCGACGGTGTGTTTCACGCCCATGTTTTTTGCCAGCAGGCAGGAGAGGATATTATCTTCCGAATCACCAGTGACGGCGATGAATACGTTGGTGTTTTTCAGCCCTTCCTCCATCAGCAAATCCACTTGTGTGCCGTCCCCGTGGATGACCAGGGCGTTGTTGAGCATGTCCGAGAGGCGGTATGCCTTTTCGCGGTTGGATTCAAATATTTTTATTTTGTAATTTTTTCCCAGCTCTTTGGTGATTAACCTGCCAATATGGCTTCCTCCGAGTATCATTACACGGTTTGTCGTTTCCCTGTCGTTGCCCGAATGTTTCAGGATGGCTTTGATACCAGCGTGATTGGTGACCACATATACCAAGTCGTTCACCTCAAATCTGAAATCTCTGCGGGGGATGATGGTTTGTCCGTCGCGCAGCACTGCCACTGCACGATATTCCATTTCGTAGATGCCGGCGGCTTCACCAAGTGTTTTTTTGACGATGGGGGCATTGTGTTCCATCCGTACGCCCAGCATGGAAAGTTTTCCTCCGGAGAAGTCCACAATGCTGGTAACGCCCGACTGGTGCAGTACGTTGGTGATTTCTTTCGATGCTATTTTTTCGGGATATACCATCGAATCAATGCCCAGTCCGGAAAATAAATCTCTGTTTTCGTGGCTGATGAGTTCGTCGCTGCCCACTCGTACCACTGTGAGCGCCGCCCCCAATCTCTTGGCGATGATTGCCGACACGATGTTGGTGTCGTCCGACGGGGTGACGGCAATGAACAGGTCGGCTTTGCCCGCTCCCGCTTCTGTCAGGAGTTTTTGGGAAGTCACGTTACCTTCGAGCGTCAGCAGGTCACATGACGATGAGAGATTCTGCAAACGCTCCGCACTTGAATCAACTATCACGATTTCGTGATTTTCGCGACTTAACATTTTCGCGAGATGGGTGCCCACTTCTCCCGCTCCTGCTACTACTATCCGCATAATTGCAAATTTCCGAATAAAAAACGATACAAAGGTAATATTTATTTTTAATGCAAATTATTAAAAATAATATGTATTTTTGATGCGATTATTTGTCGGTTATACACCCAATTCAATTATGTTCAAAAATCATCCCAAAGGCTTGTTAAGCGCTGCCTTATCCAATATGGGCGAACGCTTCGGGTTCTATATCATGATGGCTATCCTGCTGCTGTTCCTGAATAACAAGTTCGGGTTCGACGGTTCTCAGGGCGCAGTTATTTATTCGGTGTTCTATGCGTTGATTTATGTCCTCGCTCTGGCAGGAGGATTGATTGCCGACCGGACAAAAAAGTACAAGACAACCATTCTTGTCGGGCTTATCTTGATGTCCGCCGGTTATCTCCTGCTGGCTATCCCTACGGAAACTCCCGTACGGAATATGCCGTTCATCCTCTCGCTGACCTGTGTGGGACTGTTTGCCATCGCTTTCGGCAACGGTTTGTTCAAAGGCAATTTACAAGCCGTGGTGGGGCAATTGTACGATCATCCCAAGTATGCCGACAAACGAGAAACGGGATTTCAGATTTTTTACATGTTCATCAACGTGGGCGCTATGTTTGCCCCGTTGATAGCTGTGGGACTGCGGAACTGGTGGGTAAAGAGCAAAGGTTTTGCGTTCAATGCGGATTTGCCGACGCTTTGCAACCAGTGGATCAACGGCGACATAACGCCGGAAGCGTCCGCACGCTTTGCGGAACTTGCAGCACAGTCGGGCAACACGTCGTCCGACTTGACCGCCTTTGCCAACGAATACCTCAATGTGTTCATGACAGGTTATCACTATTCGTTCGGCATCGCCATCCTTGCCATGCTTGTTTCGCTGGCGATATTCGCGGCAAACAGAAAATGTTTACCCAATCCTTCGGAAAAAACCATTGAAAAACAAACCATTGCGGCAAGTGCACACATAAACGTCAAAGAAGTGAAACAACGGCTATATGCGTTGTTTGCCGTTTTTGCCGTAGTGATCTTTTTTTGGTTTTCGTTCCATCAAAACGGACAAACCCTTACGCTGTTTGCCAACGACTACACGCGGATGCTGAAATTCGACCTCGGATTCACCACCCTTGAAGGCGCCGAAGTATTCCAGATGTTCAATCCTCTTTTTGTGGTTTTCCTAACCCCCGTGATCATTGCCCTTTTCGGATGGCTGAAAACCAAAGGATTTGAAATCTCCACTCCCAAAAAGATTGCCATCGGGATGGGTATTGCAGCTGTAGCCTTTACGGTGATGGCTGCCGGATCTGCCGGTTTGCCGACCACAGCGGAAAGACAGGCTATTGGCGGACTGAACGACGCCATGCGCACAACGCCGTGGCTGCTGATAGGGACATATCTGATACTTACGGTCGCCGAACTTTTCATCAGTCCACTGGGTATCGCCTTTGTCTCTAAAGTTGCTCCCCCGCAATATCAAGGCATCATGCAGGGTTGTTGGCTAAGTGCAACCGCAATCGGGAACCAGTTGCTTTTCATCGGCGTCATTTTCTACAACAGCATACCGATTTGGGCAACATGGACCATATTTGTGGCAGCGTGTATTGTCTCAATGGGCGTTATGCTGTTCATGCTGAAATGGCTGGAACGGGTGGCCAAATAAACATATAAAAACAGGAATATGGCAAACGATAAAAAAAATACGCCTTTTGTATCGGGGCGCACGAGTATGAAAGAGTTTACGATAAGGGCGTTGCTGGTCGGCTTGATATTGGCTGTTGTGCTGGGCGCAGCCAATGCCTATCTCGGTTTGAAAGCAGGCATGACGATAGCGGCAACCTATCCTGCCGCCGTCATCGGCATGGCTGTTTTGCGTTTTTTCAAAGGCAGTATTTTGGAAGAAAATTTCACGCGTACGGTGGGTTCCATCGGTGAATCGGTAGCGGCAGGCGCTATTTTTACGCTTCCCGCATTCTACATCGCCGGAGTTTGGAGCGGCGAATCATTCAATTCCGTGAGCAGTTACCTCACCGCGTCCCTGATTCTTGTCACCGGCGGTACGCTGGGCGTGCTGTTTGTTGCCCTGCTGCGCCGCGTGATGGTAGAGGACAAAGAACTGCCTTTTCCGGAAAGCATAGCCGCCGCCGAAATTCATAAAACGGGGCAAAGCGGAACGGGTGGTTCCAAATACCTGTTTTCGGCAATGGTGGTCGGCGCGTTGGTGAAAATTGCCGGAGAGTTGAAACTTTTCGCCACCGAATGGACGACCTTTTTCAAATCGACATCTGCAACGCTGGCTAACGGCAAAACCCTGTCCGGAGGCTTTCAGGTGGGAGGCCCCTCTATCAGTCCCGCTTATCTGGGCGTTGGTTACATCATCGGTCCGCGACTTTCCGCATTGAATTTCAGCGGATCGGTGCTGGCATGGGGGCTGATGGTGCCGATGCTGCTGGCAATGCTGGGCAACTCCTTTGTGGACGGGCTTCAGGTAAATGTGGAAAAAGGACTTGATTCCTCGTCGATTGCCGGTTGGGAAAACGCTGCCAACATCGTTTGGCGGGAGACAGTCCGTATTATCGCCATCGGCGGGATGCTGGTAGCAGCCTGCTTCACCCTGTACAGGATGAGGAACAGTCTGGGTACAGGCTTGAAACGGTCGATCAGTGACCTGAAACGGGCGACGCATGAAAGCGGCGAACATACCGACCGCACCGAAAAAGATCTGAAACCGGCATGGATACTTGCCGGAATTTGCATCGCTGCTGTTTCCACATTCATCATCACTTACCTGATATTTCAAACCTCCGTTTTGGTTGCTGTGATTGCATCTACGGTGATGGTGGTGCTGGCATTTTTCTTTGCCGCCGTTTCCGGATATTTAGTGGGGATTATCGGTTCGAGCAACAACCCCGTCAGCGGATTGACGCTGACCGCTCTGGTGGTAACGGCGCTTATTCTGGTGCTGTGCGGCGTGAGAGATACCGGAGGCAGCGCCGGAGTGGCTGCAGTGCTGGGCATTGCGGCAATCGTATGCGTTGCTGCAGCTGTCGGTGGAGAAATGTTTCAGGACTTGAAAGCGGGACATATTCTCGGCGGCACTCCGTGGCGAATGCAGACAGGCGACATCATCGGCGTGGTGATTTCGGGTTTCGTCATGTTCGGCGTGTTGATCATTCTCAATCAGGGAGACATTAACATGGGCATCCAAAAAGGATATGAGGGCGGTTTCGGCAGTGAGAACCTTTCCGCACCGCAGGCGGGACTGATGGCGGCTCTGTCGCAGGGAATCGTCGGAGGACAAATGGCATGGGCGCTGATTGTCTCCGGAATGATACTTGGCGTTGCTTTCATCATGATGGGCATCAAAAGCCCAATGCTCATCTTTGTGGGCATGTACCTGCCTTTCAGCACGGTATTTGCCATCTTTGCAGGCGGGATAATCAAAGGCGTGCTGGATGCGTACTCGGCAAAACGAAAATTCAACGAAAGACAATCGGCAATTGTGGAAAATACAAGCGTATTGCTGGCTTCGGGCATGATTGCCGGAGAAGCCCTGATGGGACTGATCATCGCCATTTTTGCCATGTTCAACAGGTTTTTCTCGGATATGTTGCCGATCAAACAACCGTCATACCTCATCGGATTGCTGGCAGTAGCAGTTATCGGTTATTTTTGCGTGAAAATACCGTTGACAAAAGCGGACAGGCAAAAATAATGAAAGAGAAACACGCCAATCTTCTTGATGTGATGCCATGTGTGGGCAAACGCATCTCAACCGGACAGGAAGGAGAACTGTCGGTCATCACATTTCCCCGCTTCAGGAATAAATTCATGCAAAAATATCTCGTCCCGAAGCATAAATCACCATTTATCCACATCCGGCTGGAAAAACACGGTACAGCGGTTTGGAATCTGATAGACGGCAGGCGGACAGTACGCGATATTGCCGTCGCTTTGGAAACGCATTTCGACGGGGAAAAAGACTACGAATACCGCATCATGGCTTTCCTCGAACAGCTGAGAAGACAGGGGTTTATAAAATATCTGACCTGACTCTCTCCCACCCTGTCGGTGGTCGCAAATTCCGACAACAGTGAACCTGATTTCCTGACTATGACCCTTTATGTTTTATGTCGATTCCGAAATAAAACTTTGCTCCAAACGACAACCGCAGATAATCGCCCGGCTTCAGACGGCTGTTGCCGGCGGCGCTGACAATATACAAATCGTTGCTGCTTAATTCATAGTATAATGATATGGATTCCCAGAATAATCGTTTATCGTACGGGAAATGATACTTTATGCGTTGTCCGATGAAAATGTTGAACCGCAATTTGGTTGGAAAAGCGTAATACGGGCTGGGATATTTGTCCGGCTCCATTACCCAAAACTTCCCGTCAAGAACGGTATTGGCATATAATCCGCAGGACAGAGGTTCCAGCGAAAAATTTTTGCCAAGTTCGATGTTCCATGGAGTATAAATCTGTTTCAAGGTGAAAACACATTTTACGTCTTCCGTCGAATTTGGTAAAAAATATTTTATCAAACCCTTTAATCCGCGCAAAGCATAAAATTGCGATAATTCCCCGCATCAATAAAAATTATCCCGTCGATGCAAAATACCATATTTGTGTTATTGTGGGACGATAAAAAACCTGTACTTTTGTGCCGTAAATAAGATTTATTATCTAAAAAATTAAGAACATGAGCAATTTAAAATTTGAAACGTTGCAGGTACATGCGGGCCAGGAAGTGGAGAAAACAACCCACGCACGCGCGTTGCCTATTTATCAAACCACTTCATACGTTTTTGAAGATGCCAAAGACGGTGCGGACTTATTCGGATTGCGGAAATTCGGTAACATCTACACACGGTTGCAGAATCCTACTACCGATGTTTTTGAAAAACGGGTAGCGGCGCTTGAAGGGGGTGTTACGGGGCTGGCAACATCTTCGGGACAGTCGGCGCAGTTCATTGCGTTGAACAATATCCTGCAGGTGGGGGACAATTTTGTGACCACTTCGCATCTCTACGGAGGCACGTACAATCAGTTCAAGTCTCAATTCAAACGGCTGGGCATCGAAGCGCGTTTTACGCCTGCGGATGATCCGGAAGAATTTGAAAAACGGGTGGACCGCAATACGAAAGCCCTCTATCTGGAAACGATAGGCAACCCGGAACTGAATGTGCCGGATTTTGATGCTATTGCCGCCGTTGCACGCAAGTACGATATCCCGTTGATTGTGGACAACACCCTCGGCACAGCAGGTTACCTGTTCCGTCCCATTGATCATGGCGCGGCTGTGGTGGTGGAGTCGGCAACAAAATGGATAGGAGGACACGGCACTTCTCTGGGCGGAGTGATTGTGGACAGCGGTACATTCAACTGGGGCAACGGAAAGTTCCCCGCATTTACCGAACCGTCCGAAAGTTACCACGGGCTGGTGTTCTGGGATGTCTTCGGGACGGGCGGCCCCTTCGGCAACATTGCGTTCAACATCCGCGCCCGCGTTGAAGGATTGCGCGACTGGGGCAACACCATCAGCCCGTTCAACTCCTTCTTGCTGGTGCAAGGACTTGAAACGCTGTCGTTGCGCGTGGAACGGCACGTGGAGAACACACAGGCGATTGCCGAATGGCTCGAAGTGCACCCCAAAGTGGAATATGTGAACTATCCGGGGCTGAAAAACAACAAATATTACGCACTGGCAAAAAAATACCTGCCCAAAGGGCCGGGCGCAGTGCTTACGTTCAAAGTGAAAGGCGACCCCGCCAATGCCGACAAGGTGATTGACCGGGTGAAACTGCTCAGTCACCTTGCCAACGTGGGCGACGCCAAATCACTGATTATCCATCCCGCCTCCACCACGCACGAGCAGTTGTCGCCGGAGGAACAGAGAGCAAGCGGCGTGGTGCCGGGGCTGATACGTATCGCCACAGGCATTGAGCATATTGACGACATCAAAGCCGACCTGGAACAGGCATTGCATGCCATTTGAAATATCCTCCCTGAAACTGTGACTTTTATGATATATCTATCTTAGCGGTTGCCGGCGTATCGAGCCAATCAGGCGCATAAATCATGAACCAACAGAGAGCGCAGCAACGGCATTCAGCAGGTTTTTAGGGATGAAAAAGGCTGTCCGAAAAGGTCAGCCTTTTTATTTGTGCCGATTCCGCCATATTCGACGGTTACACAGGCAGGCAAGTGTCGTTTTACACGTATTTTGCCCAGTCTGCGTTGTGCATGTCTTTTGTCTCATTGAACGCATGATGGAGCGCAAAGCAGGCTTTCAGGTGATGAGGCGTTTGCCCTTTGCCGAGTGTGAGATAATCGGCAAGCAACTGTTTGTAGTCCGGATGCACGCAGTTTTCGATGATGGCGTGGGCGCGCTGCATGGGTGATTTGCCGCGCAGGTCGGCAATACCCTGTTCGGTGATCAGCACCGATACGGAATGTTCGCTGTGGTCGTGGTGCGACACCATAGGCACGATGGCGCTGATATTGGTGCCCTTTGCCACCGACGGAGCGGTGAAGATGGACATATAGGCGTTCCGCGTAAAATCACCCGAACCGCCAATGCCGTTCATCATCTTCGTGCCAAGCACATGGGTGGAGTTGATGTTGCCGAAAATGTCGGCTTCCAGCGCGGTGTTGATGGTGATTAGCCCCAAACGCCGGATGATTTCCGGATTATTGGATATCTCCTGAGGGCGCAACAGCAATTTGTCTTTGAAAAAAGCCAGATTGTTGTAAATTTCTTCCATAGCGGGATTGCTCACGGTAAACGAGCATCCGCTGGCAAACTTCACGCGCCCGTCTTTCATCAATGAAATAACCGCATCCTGAATCACTTCGGTATAAATTTCAAACACGGGGATGTTTTTGTTGGCGCCCATAGAAGCCAGCACAGCATTGGCAATATTGCCCACGCCGGACTGTACGGGAAGAAACTCTTTGGGAATACGCCCCGCTTTCATCTCATTGACTAAAAAATTGGCCACGTTGTCGCCGATTTTTGCTGTGACGGCATCCACCGGTGTGAAACTTCCGCCTTCGTTGTCAAGGTCGGTCTCCACCACAGCCGCTATTTTTCGAGGATCCACTTTGATGCAGTGCGTCCCGATACGGTCGCAAGGCGTATAAACGGGTATTTCCCTGCGTTTGGGAGGGTCGGCGGGTTCGTAGACGTCGTGTATGCCGCGTATCTCTTTCGGATGCTTGCGGTTCAGTTCCACAATAATTTTATCTGCCATCCGGCACACGGTGGGTGCAATGCCTAATCCGCAAGTGGGAACAATCTCTCCGTCGTCGGTAATATCCGCCGCCTCAATGATGGCAACGTTTACCTTGCCGAGAAAGCCGTAACGCAACATCTGCGACAGATGCGACAGGTGCAGATCGAAATAGGGTGCGTCCTGCCCGTTGATGGCTTCGCGCAAGTCGCTGTTGGACTGGTACGGCGTGCGAAATTTAATGGCGTGCACGCGCGCTAAGTTGCCGTCAATACTGTCGCCCGTGGATGCTCCGGTGAACATGCCGATTTTGAACGGCTTGCCTTTCCGGTGTTCCGCTTCCGCCCTTCGCCCTATTGCCGCAGGAACGGCTTTCGGACATCCAGCAGGCGTGAACCCACTGAACCCTACATGGTCATCGTGCTGTACCAGCTCCGCCGCTTCTTCGGCAGTCATTACAGGATATTTAGTCATTTTTTTAAGAATATGCCGTGAATAAAAAACAGTTATTTTTTGACGGCGCAAAAGTAGTGTTTTTTTTTAAGAAAAAGATCGTTACTTTTGTGCCGTCAAAGATCAACGGATGAAAGATTTTTTGCGCTTGCTCGGATTTGCCAAACCCTACGGGAGATATTGGCCAAAATATATTGTCTTCACGGTGGTTGCCACTATCATGGGTACGCTCAATTTTGTGCTGATCGCACCGGCATTGGAAGTTATCTTTGAGGGATGGACGGAAGCGACGCCCGTAAAACCAGAAATGACCGGCAGCATGGTGAGATATTTTACGGACGTTTATTATTATTATTTGTCCGTATTTGCAAAATCGCACGGCGCAATAGGAGCAATGCTGTTCGTTATCGGAATCATCTTCTTCGCGTCCTTGTTTGCCAACGCATTTCGCTATTTCTCCCAGCGAACGCTCACATCGTTGAGAACTAACGTAATGAAAAATATCCGTAAAGCGGTGTATGACAAAATATGCCATCTGGACACCGGATATTTCCAAAATCAGCGGAAAGGCGACATCCTGTCGGTCATATCCGGCGACGTCACTGAAGTACAGGCTTCGGTGGTCAATTCTTTTCAGGTGGTTTTCCGCGAACCGCTCATCATTATTGTCAGTATCGTCGTGTTGTTCTTCATGTCATACCAACTGACGCTGTTTACGCTGGTGGCGCTGCCCGTTGCCGCGCTCCTGATCGGAAAATTGGCAAAAAAACTCAGAAGCCACGCCGGAGAGAGTCAGCGCCTGATGGGGCAGATTGTCAGCGCTTTTGAAGAAACCGTCTCAGGCATTAAAATTATCAAGGCTTTCAATGCCGAACAGTATGTGACACGGCAGTTTGACGACATCAACAACTATCACCGCACGCTGAACAAACGCATCATGAATCGCATTGAACTTGCCACGCCCGTATCCGAGTTTCTGGGCGTGGCGATCGTTTGTTGCATCATCCTGTACGCCGCCCTGATGATGTTTCACGGAAACATGGATATGACATGGAGCAAGTTTGTGGCTTATCTGGGCGTTTATTACAACTTGCTGGCACCGGCAAAAAACCTCGCTAATTCATACAGCAATATCAATCGTGGCATGGCTTCCGGACAACGGATATTTGCTATTTTGGACAGAAAAAAAGAAATAGAAGAGGCGACAAACCCTGTGTCCATCAGCGAATTTAAAAAGTCCATCGAATTTTGCAACGTCTCCTTCGGCTATACCGCAGAACCTGTCCTGCAACACATCAACCTCACCATCCCCAAAGGCAAGACCTATGCGTTGGTGGGACATTCCGGCGCGGGAAAATCCACCATCGCCGACCTGATACCCCGCTTTTACGACGTCACCGAAGGGGCACTGTGCATTGACGGGATAGACGTCCGGCAATACCGCCTCTGCGACCTGATGCAACTGATGGGCATCGTCACTCAGGAACCTGTCTTGTTTAACGATACTGTGTTCAACAATATCGCTTTCGGCATGGCGGACGTCACCGAAAAACAGGTCACCACAGCAGCAAAGATTGCCAATGCCGACGAATTTATTGTGCAGTTGGAAAACAGTTATCACACCAACATCGGCGACCGCGGTTCACGCCTCTCTGGCGGACAGCGACAACGGTTAGCCATCGCACGCGCCGTGCTGAAAAACCCGCCCATCCTCATTCTGGACGAAGCCACCTCAGCGCTTGATACCGAATCCGAACGCTTAGTGCAGGATGCCCTCACCAAACTGATGGCAAACCGGACTTCCGTAGTGATTGCCCACAGACTGTCCACCATCAAACATGCCGACTGTATTTGCGTGCTCGAAGACGGTGAAATCATCGAACAAGGCACGCACAACGAACTCATCGCTCTGGAAAACGGGGTTTACAAACATTTGCATGCCATACAGACAAAATAGTTATCCCTAAACTATTGATTATGTTACAAAAAATTTCTCTTTATCTGGTGGTAATCGCCATCACATTATTTACTTCCTGTTCGCCTAAAAACAGTGAACTGCAACCCAAACGGACTGTTATTTCAGGGAAAGTAATAAACATGCCCGAAAATTCTACCGTTATTCAGGTGAATTTTTGCGACCCGCTGAGCGATGAACATCGCTTTGCACAGGATTTGACAACCTCAGACGGGACATTTTGTGTGG
>JAISWR010000101.1 GCA_031270985.1 Bacteroidales bacterium
AATACGGGCCTCGCAGATTGGGCGCAATGCCAGCGGCATAGTTCAGATGCTCCATCCCTTCGAGGTCGGCAGCGGTATATACCGGCTTGACGGGTATCTGTTCGGGCGTTTGCCACAACGAAGCGGCTTCAGGACTTGCACCGGCGTAC
Organism: Bacteroidales bacterium; assembly: GCA_031270985.1. Taxonomy (GTDB): domain Bacteria; phylum Bacteroidota; class Bacteroidia; order Bacteroidales; family UBA4181; genus JAIRLS01. Next base: position 150 of record JAISWR010000101.1, read on the forward strand.
CGCGCCGTTTTGTAATCAATGTTCTTAAAATTCGGCTTCATGATCTAAATTGAGTGTCGTGCTATAAATTTTTCACAAAAGTACAAATATTTTTTTGATTCCGGTCAAGAAAGATACGATGCGGCATGATATAAGCATTTTGGAGCGAAGATTCGGCAAGGATGATATGCGGTTGCGTGCCGGCAAACGGTGAAGCGCGTATTATTCGGCATTTGCGGGGGGATATTCCTTTTTGAAAAATTCAATGTAATCGTCTGTTTTCTTGTCGGTTTCCAGAATCTGGAAATTATGTTCGGAAATAATTACCGCCACAGGTTGGTTTTTTGCGTTTTTCTTTACGCCGGCATTTTTCTCAAAGGATCGATAATAGTCTTGCGCTGCCGTTCTGTCAGCAAAACTTTTTACCATCAAAAACGTTTGTTTGTCGTCCAAAACGGTGCGTGTCAGTTCCAATTTGGTATTCATGTAGTGGTCGAGGTTGAAATTGAGCAGATCGAACGAAAGTTGGTTGATGTCCTCTTTGGCATCCACTATCCACACAAAATAGTGTATTCCTGTTTCTCCGGACGTGTAGAGCGATTTAACCCGTTCGGTTTGTTCTGCTTTTTTCAGCGAGGGGTCTATGCCGTCTATAAAATCAATGATTTCTTGAGCGGCAACGGCTACTTCGTTGTCCGGATACTCTTCGGTGATTTTTTTCATTTCTGCGCGCAAGGTTTCCTGCGTTCCGATCCTACCGGCGGATAATGCCCGCAGGTAGGCGAATTTTGGGGTCAGTTCGTCTTGAGGATGACGTTCTATTGCTGAGGTGGCGGCGGAGATTGTTTGTTCGTATAATCCTTCGGTGTAGATGAGATATACTTGTTCGTAGAGGATCGCCACTTCACCCTGTTCCCGTGCCAGTTTGTCCAAATAGGAAGGGTCGCGGAGAATCTTGGCGAAAACGCTTTCTGGTGCGCGCGTGAGCAGGATGTTTTTATTTTTTTCTGCTGCTGCGCCGTCGCCGAGTTGCGTATATAGCAGGTACAGGTAATAACAAGCCGCTTCGGCATAGGGGCTTTGCGGATAACGGCGCAACAGTTCTTCGTACTGCGCCACTGCCAACTTATATTCACCAAAATCGCTGTTGTAAATGTACCCGGAGAAATACAACGCTTCGAGAATCATCCGGTGCGAAACATTCATCAGGGAATCGGTGATCGGTAGATATTGCAGGTAATAATCCCGTTTATCGGTGTCCACAATTTTTTCTTCCTGTTCTTCCTGATCCGGTGATATTTCTACCATTCCCATATCCATCGCCGCTCCTTTGTTCTTACGCCGCCAATTGTCTTCGAGTGCGCGCTTTCCCCATTTTGTTTGAAATTCCGTGATGCCCTGACTTACGGTCGCCGGATTGTAGAAATACCATTGTGCTTTGGCACGGGCATCGGGCGACGTGCTTTGCCGTCCCAGACTGCTGTAATATTGCTGCATCTGTACGGCTTCCTTTTCCGATTTGCTGCGTTCTTCCTCCCGAAGATTTTCGATTATTTTATCTATCAGTGTATTTCTATCCTGTTCGGTCATACGGGCAATACGTTGCAGGCTGTCCTGACGCTGTATTGTGTTGAGGTTTTCCACCAGCGCATTCAGATTTTTCGTTTTGGCGGCAATCTGCACATAATTCGGGTAATCGGGCTGCATATTCATCATCGCGCTGTCGTAATATGCCTGTGCCGGCGGGTAGTTTCGGCGGTTGTAATACAAATTGGCAAGGGTGAGGTATGATTGGGTTTTTTGTGAGAGATTATTGGTGGATACCGCCGCAGATTTGGCATAATATTCAATCGCTTTTTGCGTGTTGCCTTCTGTCATCTCCAATTCTGCCAGAGCGTAGTATATCCGGTCGTGATACTCGATGTTTTTGCTGTCGTGCAGCATTTTTTCGAGGTTTTTCCGCACTTCGTTTGTGTTTGTACCTTTTGCGGATGTTGCCATGCTGATGGTGGCGTTGAATGCCATTTCATAGGGCGGGTGCATTTCGACTACCTTTTGGAAATTTGCCGACGCACCGTCAAAATTCTTTTGCGCCAGGTACAGTTGCGCCAGCACGAAATGATAGCGCATCTTTGTTTTTTTTTGTTTCGTATATTTCAGTGCGGTTTCCAGATGTATCACGGCATTTCCGTAGTCTTGCCGCTTGATATGTAAATCGGCAATAGTGGCTTCAAGTTCGGATTTCAGTACTTTTTTATCCGGAAATGCTTCGTCGGCAGATAGTTCGTCCAACAACATTTCGGATTCACGATAATTCTTGTCCAGCGTCAACGATCTGGCTTTCCAGATGCGGGATTCGTACAGGATGGGATCGCCCGCAAACTCGCTCTCCATGTAGTTGAACGTTTTCAGGGCAAGGTTGTATTCGTTGACGTAGAGATAGGTTTTGCCGATAAGCAGGTAACAGTCGTCTATGTATTTGTTAAATTCGTGCTTGTCGTAAAATTTCTTTTCGACGGGCGTCATGCCGGATTTGCCCATTTTCGGTTTAGCCGTGATGGAATGATAATTGATGGCTTTGGTGGCTTTCTGGGCTGCTACGCTCATATCGCCGGATACTGTCTGTGCTACGGCATTGTCGCCATAGAGGAACAACGGCAACAACTGCGTGTAATCGTCCTGTTTGCCGTTTTCAGCCGCCAGCACACCTTTCCTGTAGTTCTCTTTCGCGTTGAACAGTATGTTGTAACGGGTGGTAATATTATGGTAGGCACGACTCATCGTGGTATTTTTTCCGGTACTGCAACCGAAAAACACGCCTCCACACAATATCGTACAGATGATTGATTTTATAATATTTACCACTATTTTTTGCTTCAATACAGATTTACCACATTTACCACATTTCAGTAATTAAAATAACAGATTTTTTGAAAAGATATTTTGTTGCGTCATGATTTTTTCTTCAAAACATCCGTCTTCACTTCCGACACGCCGGACTTGGCGTCAGTCATTGAGTTTCAACACTGCCAGAAATGCCGACTGGGGTACTTCCACATTGCCGATTTGCCGCATCCGTTTTTTTCCTTTTTTCTGTTTTTCCAACAATTTGCGTTTACGAGTGATGTCGCCTCCGTAGCATTTGGCGGTGACATCCTTGCGTACGGCTTTCACGGTTTCGCGGGCAATGATTTTCGCTCCTATAGCCGCTTGTATGGCAATGTCGAACTGCTGGCGAGGTATCAATTCCTTCAGTTTCTCGCAAATGCGTCTGCCGAAGTCATAGGCGTTATTCCTGTGTATCAAGGTAGAAAGAGCGTCCACGCTTTCTCCGTTCAGCAGTATGTCCAATTTCACCAAATCTGCCTGTTGGTAGCCGGACGGATAATAATCGAAAGACGCGTATCCCTTAGAGATGCTTTTCAGGCGGTCGTAAAAGTCGAAAACAATTTCCGCCAGCGGCATTTCAAAATTCAGTTCCACACGGTCGGTCGTGAGGAATATTTGATTTTTCAGTGTTCCGCGCTTGTCCAGACACAGTTTCATGATGGCGCCGAGGTATTCGGGCAGGGAAATCACCTGGGCTTTGATGTAAGGTTCGTCAATGTGCGCAATGTGCGCAACGGACGGCAATCCGGAAGGATTGTGCACGTCCAGTATTTCGCCTTTTCCGGTAGTCACCTTGTAGGACACGTTCGGGACGGTGGTGATTACGTCCATATCAAATTCGCGGTCAAGGCGCTCTTGAATGATTTCCATGTGCAGCAGTCCGAGAAATCCGCAACGGAAGCCAAAACCCAGCGCTGCCGACGATTCGGGCACAAAGGTGAGTGATGCGTCGTTCAATTGCAATTTTTCGATAGAAGCGCGCAACTCCTCATAGTCGCCGGCGTCCACAGGATAAATGCCGGCAAACACCATCGGTTTTACCTCTTCAAATCCGGCAATTCCCTTTGTACAGGGATTTTCCACATGTGTGACGGTGTCGCCTACTTTTACCTCGCGCGCCGCTTTGATGCCCGAAATGATGTAGCCCACGTTGCCGGTGAGCAGTTCGTTGCGCGGATCCGGATTCATCCGCATCACGCCGATTTCATCGGCATTGTATTCTTTGCCCGTGTTGAAAAATTTCACATGGTCGCCGGTACGGATACTCCCGTTGACGATTTTGAAATACGCGATGATGCCGCGAAAGGAGTTGAACACCGAATCGAAAATCAACGCCTGCAACGGGGCGTCCGGATTGCCTTTTGGCGGTGGAATCACCTCCACAATGCGTTCGAGGATGGTCTCCACGCCCATGCCTGTTTTTCCACTGGCTTCAATAATGTCGTTGCGTCCGCAGCCCAGCAAATCCACAATCTGGTCTTTCACTATCTCCGGCATCGCGGCGGGCATATCCATTTTGTTGAGTATCGGAATAATTTCCAGATTGTACTCAATCGCTTTATAGAGATTAGAGATGGTTTGCGCCTGAATACCCTGCGTGGCGTCCACAACCAGCAACGCGCCTTCACAGGCGGCAATGGAGCGGGACACCTCATACGAAAAATCCACATGACCCGGCGTATCTATCAGGTTGAGCGTGTATTGCCGACCGGCAAGCGTGTAGTCCATCTGTATGGCATGGCTCTTGATGGTGATGCCGCGTTCCCGTTCCAAATCCATGTTGTCCAGCACCTGATCCTGAAAATCGCGTTCGGCAACAGTATGCGTCGCTTGCAGCAAACGGTCGGCCAGCGTGCTTTTCCCGTGATCTATATGAGCAATGATACAAAAATTCCTGATGTGATTCATGTTCTAAAATTCTTGCGCAAAAGTAGATGAAATTTTTGAATTGAAAATTGAAAATTGAAAACAGACAACCAACCCTATCAGTGGTCGCCTTGTCCCTGCTGGGGCAGAACTTCTCAAAATCTATTACCTTATGCGGCTTTTCCAGCGGATTGCCAACCGTGATAATTTTTCCACTACGTTTTCCGCGTCAAAGCATCCCCTGTTGCCTGTGCTTTTGTACTGTCCTTTTTTCATGCTTCCGGTTTTCCGCAAAGATAAGCATATTTATTTGATTTGCAAAATATTAATTATTAGAAATGCCCGAATTAAAATTCCATTGAATGCCATTGAAGATTTTAATTACGAAGTCGGACATGAATATAGGCTAAAAGTCTTAAAAACACATTTAGCTAATCCTCCGGCTGATGGTTCTGATATTAAGTAGTTCAACAAAATTAGTTTAAATGATAATTTTCAGCCTCCATATACGTTATTCCCATAGCAAACACAATGATAAATATGGGAAAGATAAAAGAGCTACCATTGTCTCGGGAG
>JAISWR010000118.1 GCA_031270985.1 Bacteroidales bacterium
TATACTGTGTATCAACATTTTACCTATTTGTCTTGAGTGACCATGCAGAGGATTTTTAGAGGAAAGATAATCCTTTTTTTTCTATTTGGCGATGATTTCCGGATTTTTTTTGACACCTGTCTCACAGCACCTTCTGCTTGCTACGGAAATATGCCAAGCCGTAAGTTGCCGAAGCGTTACTTCACCGCAACGTCCCACACCCTGACGCAACGGTCGGTTTTTCCGTCGGCGCTGAACACATCCAGCACCACGATGTATTTGCCTGCTTCCCTGTAAGTATGCAGGGGGTGCTGTTCTTCCGAAACGGCGCCGTCGCCGAAATCCCATTTCCAGCGGGTGATGTTGCCTTCCGAAAGATCGTTGAACGCCACTGTGCGTCGTCGCATATCTACGATTTTGTGTTCCCATTTTGCGTAAAAATCTTTTTTGAATTGCGGCTCAAGCGGCATCAGATTAAAAGTGCGCAACTGCGATGATTCGCCGTACATGGTGTGGTGCTTGGACAGGTTCCAGAAGCCGTTGTTGCCGTTTTTGTTCACGTCGTCGTAGTCGATAATTGCCCAGCACAGCCCAATGTTTTTATTTTCATACAACTGCGATTCCACTGCCCGCGAGGGGTCGTTGCCTGCGTAGTCGAACACGGTGATGTAAAATTCCAGCCGCAGAGTGCCCGATTCGCCCGGTTTGAAGTGGTAGTCGAAAGCGGCGTTGGCATAGGGCAATTCCTTAATCCACGGCTGGCTGCCCCACGCAAGCGTCCAATCTTTGCCGTAGGCGGGCGGGGTAAACACGTGGTAATTCTGCGCATGTACGCCGTGAAAAAGGAAATACGCTTCCCACTGCTCCAATTGCTTATTGGGATGACGTTCGTCAATATGCGGACCGCCGGACAGGTCGCCGTCCACCACCACCTCAAAAATATCGTTGTGCAGCCCGGGCAACGTGAAATCCCAATAATCATCATGCGCTTCATACATGAAATACAGGCGGTTGTAGCCTTTTACCCAACCTACCTTGACTTTCACGTCCAGCGATTCCTTGTTGATACCCTTATGCTTGCCGGAATCATCCCACAATTCTTCGGTAGGCACTACATACGAATCGGGCACAATGCTCCAATCGTCGAATTTTCCGTCAATACGCGGAATCTGGTCGGTAGGAAACTGGAATACCCTGAAATGAGGTGCATCCAACTGCGCCGATACTGCCAACGGCAGGAAAACAAAGGCAGACATTGCCAAATAATTTTTGATTTTTGATTTTTGATTCATGGTTATACAATTATAATTCAACGCTATACAAATTTTATGTCACATCGTAAATTTTACAACAAATTTATAAAAATAATCCATACGCAATATTAATTTATGATTTTTTAATAAAAATATCGTATCGCGCAAAATGGCGAAACATCAGGATAAGTTTGTATTTTCTGCAATAAGAGAGATTTTCCTGTTCGCGGATTTTCATTTTTCATCAGGAAATCTTAATTTTGCGAAAAAACAGAATAGATGTCCGTAAAGAAATTGGATACAATAGAAGATGCCATTGAAGATATTCGCAACGGCAAAACCATCATTGTGGTGGACGATGAAAACCGTGAAAACGAGGGTGACTTTATTTGCGCCGCAGAAACGATTACTCCGGAAATCGTGAACTTCATGGTGACTCAGGGAAGAGGTATGCTGTGCGCCCCGTTGTCCGAAAAACGCTGCGAGGAGCTGGAACTTGCCATGATGGTGGGCAACAACACGTCGCTGCATGGAACGCCGTTTACGGTATCTGTGGATTTAATCGGGCAAGGATGTACTACGGGTATTTCCACGTCCGACAGGGCAAAAACCATCCGCGCTCTGGTGCATCCCGACACGCGTCCGGAAGATCTCGGACGCCCCGGTCACATCTCCCCGTTGAGGGCGCGGGATAAAGGAGTGCTGCAACGTCCGGGACATACCGAAGCGGTAGTGGATCTCACCCGTCTGGCAGGTTTGCGGGTGGGCGGCGCGCTGGTGGAAATCCTGAACGCAGACGGCACTATGGCACGATTACCGCAACTGCTTGAGATAGCCGAAAAATACCGCCTGAAAATCATTTCCATCGAAGACCTCATCAAATACCGCTTGCGCAAAGAATCCATCGTCAAGATGGGCGACCGCGTGAAACTGCCCACCATGTACGGTGATTTCGAGGCAATACCCTTCATTCAGTTATCCAACGAACTGGAGCATATAGCCATTGTCAAAGGTTCGTGGAAAAAAGACGAACCGGTGCTGGTGCGGGTACATTCGTCGTGCATCACCGGCGATATACTCGGTTCGTATCGCTGCGACTGCGGGGAACAACTGCATCAGGCGTTGCGCATGATTGAGCAGGCAGGCAAAGGTGTGGTGGTGTACCTCAATCAGGAAGGACGCGGCATCGGTTTGTTCAATAAAATCAAGGCATACAAACTGCAAGAACAAGGGCTGGATACGGTAGAAGCCAACATTGATCTCGGGTTCAAAGCGGATGAGAGAGATTACGGCGTGGGAGCAAGCATCCTCCACAAACTCGGACTGGGCGCAATACGCCTAATGACCAACAATCCCGTGAAACGGATTGCTTTGGAAGGTTATGGCGTCCGTATTGTGGAAAACGTACCCATCGAAATAACTCCCAACATACACAACCATCAGTACCTGCGAACCAAACAGAAAAAAATGGGACATACGCTGGAATTGGTGAAATAACCCGTCCCGTTTTTCAACTTCCAATTATCGGTAAAACCCGTGCTTTGTGGAATTGTCCGCAGGGACGTCCACCTGCGACGCGACGTTTCCGCTGAAACACCTGCATGGTGTTTACTTCTTTCCGGAAGTTTTTCCGAACGGATCCCAGCCCAGCACAAACTCCGGGTTGCTATAATCTTCGATGATTTTTGTGTCCTTATCTCTATCCAGTTGGCGCGATTTCAGGTTGCGTTGCGAGACATCCACAGGGTCGCCGAAAAGCGTGCGGCTGTTGTATTCCCAAAAACGGTTATTAAGTCCGTCACCGTAGATTTCGCCCCAGCCTTCCGGCGCTATGTTGCTGAGGCGGCAATTGATCAGCACGGCTTCGGCATAAGAGTAGGACTTGCCGCCATTCAGCGGCGATCGCGCAAAAATTCCACCGGCACGTTTCCCCAGAAAGACACAATTGACGAAAACATTGCCGTGATTGGCGTCGGTGTTGCGTATCCACATGAAAGGTCCGCCGCTGGAGAGGGTGCAATTGTTGAAAAATGACGGACCGCGTCCCAGCACGGTATCGCCCGCACCGTCAATCACGCATTCGTCGAAATACGCGGAACCGTTCACCTGCAAGGCGTCACCCGAACCCACTATTTTCACGTTTTTCAGATAGTTGCGCTCCCCCGTGATGAGCAGCCCTTCCGCCTGTCCAAACATGGTGGTCATGATGGTGAGATTTTCAAAACGGAGATCCGTACAATTGTCGGCGGCAAAGGCGGCGCGACGGGACGGGAATGTTCCCGGCATTTCGTTCGTTTTCAAATTGACGGGATGCGGATTGAAGACCTCGCAATTGGCATAGTGCACGACAACGCCGTCACGGCTCTCACCGACGATAGATACGTTGCGCTTGTTGCGGAAATACACCAATTCCTCATAATCTCCGTTTTTGATAAACACTTCCCATTTCTCCGCGCTGAAATCGGGAATGAAATCCATCGCGCCCTGCACGGTGTTGAAGTCGCCCGTTCCGTCGTTACTCACCACAAGTTTCCGCACATTCCCGGCAACCGTTTTCGCTTTGGTGGAAAAAGTCCATTCCTGCCTGCGCAGACCGGAAAAACTTCCCGATTCGGTAGTCAGCACTCCTTCGTCTATAGCAACAGCGTATGTTTTACCGTATTCCAACAGGTTGTGGTGCAGATAAATAACGGCGGTGTTCTCCTGAACGATGATCGGATAAAAATGGAAACCGTCCGTGAACCGTCCGATGATGGTGAGCTGGTAACGCGACGTGTCCCGTTCGGCCTTTCCCGAAGGAGTGCCGGGACGTGTGTTGGCGTTGGTGAAAGAGGTCGTTTCGTAGGGATAGGGAACGGGCGTATATACCGCATTTTGCCTCCTCGCCTGGTCTGTCGCTATCGGTCCGGCAGGAATACTCAGGTCAAGGCTGTCCACCGCCTTCCCCGTCTGCACATCAAAGATACGGACAAAGCCCCCGGCGCCTATTGACGGTTTTTCCGGAAACGTAATCAACAGATGCGTATCGGGATTGACATTCTTTGCTCCGTTGGCGGGAAACAACGTTACGCCGGCATTTATCGCCGGAAAAAACAACAAGCATTGCAACAAAATAATTACCAAGCGTTTCATTTTACATAAGATTTTAAAATACAACTAAATAAGGATAAATATCTTTTCTCTTGACGAAGCAAATATACGCGATTTCTTTTTCTCCACCAAAAAAAGATTTAGCCAATATTTTACAGTTTGCAAAGTTTTGTGAGAAATTATTATCTTTCCTCTGTAAAAAAACTTTTTTTCATTTCTTGCGCTTGGAAAACCCAAGTTTTTCATATAATTTTGTGCTCTCTAAAATCAAAATTTATTTAAAATTTAAATCCTCATGAAACCGATACTTATCATCTTTGCTGGGATATGTCTTTTATGGGCATGCACCCAAACGCAGCCGCGCAAAATTACCGTTTATACCGTTGGCGATTCCACAATGGCGAACAAAGACACCACCCTGCGCAATCCCGAACGCGGATGGGCAATGATGTTCCAACCGTTTTTTGATACAACCATGGTTATCGTGGAAAATCATGCCGTGAACGGACGCAGTTCCAAAAGTTTCATGGATGAAGGCAAATGGCAAGTCGTTGCGGACAAGTTGCAGGCAGGCGATTATGTGTTCATCCAGTTCGGACACAACGACGAGAAATCGGAAGATCCCAAACGATACACCGATCCACAAACAACATATAAGGAATTTCTGACGCAGTATGTGAATGAAACCCGTGCCAAAGGGGCATTCCCGGTGTTGATGACATCCATTGCGCGGCGCAAGTTTTCTCCGGAAACCGGTATGCCGCTTGACACGCACGGGGAATATCCCGTTGCCGTTCGCGAATTGGCGAAAGAACTGGATGTGCCGTTGATCGACATGGCTGTGATGACGGAAAGAATGTTGATACGGATGGGGCATGAAGATTCTAAACGGATTTACATGTGGCTGCAATCCGGGCAATCGCCGAAATTTCCCGACGGTTTGCAGGACGACACCCACTTGAACGAATACGGCGCTTTTCAGGTGGCGCAGATGGTAGCAGGCAGCATTCGCGCACAACAGCTGCCGCTGGCGGAATATCTGGTGCGCAACATCAACGAGATGGGATGGGGACAAGTGGTGAGAAGCCAACCCGACGATTGGTACGGGACTCCGGAGGCAATTGCCATTGCCGAAAACGTGTTGCTCTACCAGCGCAATTCGGGCGGATGGCCCAAAAACACGCCCATGCACCAGAAACTGAGCGACAACGACAAGAAAACTATCCTTGCTGAAAAAGACAAAGACGATTCCACCATTGACAACGATGCCACCCAAATGGAAATGATCTATCTGGCAAAAGTGTACAACGCCACCGCCAATGAAATCTACCGCGACGCCGTTATCAGAGGATTGAACTACATCTTTGAGTCGCAGTACGCCAACGGCGGATGGCCTCAGTTCTACCCGCTGCATGAAGGATACTACACGCACATCACTTACAACGATTATGCTATGGTCAATGTGATGAACCTGATCAAAAGCATCTCCAGAAGCGAAAAACCGTTCGGCTTCATCAACGACGAGGCAACACTGAACCGCTGTACGGAAGCGTTCAATCGCGGAGTGGACTGCATACTAAAAACGCAGTACCGTCAGAACGGCGTACTCACCGTGTGGTGTGCGCAACATGACGCGCATACGCTGGAACCGGCAAAGGCACGCACTTATGAACTGCCGTCGCTGAGCGGCAGCGAATCGGCGGGTATTGTGCGGTTGTTGAAAGGCATAGAAAACCCGTCGCCGGAAGTCACGCAGGCAATCGACGCTGCAATGGCATGGTTTGAAAAAGTAAAAATCACCGGCATTCGCGTGGAAAATTACGTGAACGAAGAAGGCAAACGCGACCGCCATGTGGTTGCCGATGATGCAGCCTCTCCGCTTTGGGCGCGTTTCTACACCTTGGAAGACAACCGTCCCTTCTTTTGCGACAGAGATGGCGTCAAAAAATACGAACTGTCCGAAATAGGTTATGAAAGACGCAACGGATACAGTTGGTACACCGACGCGCCACAAAGGCTTTTCGACAAAAATGATTGAGCCGAATCATGAAAATACTGGTATTCGACAATTACGACTCATTCACCTACAATCTCGTCCATGCCGTGTGCAAACTCGGTTTCAACGACGTTGTGGTGGCGCGTAACGACAGGATTGCACTGGATGACGTGGCATCGTTCGATAAAATTATCCTTTCGCCGGGGCCTGGTATTCCGTCCGAAGCAGGAATGTTGCTGCCGCTGATAAAACGCTATGCCCCTGCGAAAAGTATTTTCGGCGTATGTCTCGGTCTGCAGGCAATCGGCGAAGCATTTGGCGGAACATTGCACAATCTCGGCGAAGTGTATCACGGAATTGCCACTCCGGTGAATATCGTGGCGCCGGATACGCTGTTTTCCGGATTACCCGCCCGTATAGAAGCCGGACGCTATCACTCATGGATAGTGAGCCGCGACGGTTTTCCCGAAACGCTCCGCATCACAGCCACAGACGACACAGGCAACATCATGGCGCTGGCACACAGGCATTATGACGTACGCGGCGTACAGTTCCATCCCGAATCGGTGCTCACGCCATCCGGTGAAAAAATAATTGAGAATTTTTTAAACAGTTAGATGCACCGTTGGAAATGCACAAAGTCACCCCGCGCAAAATATAAAAATCACTCCGAAAATTGTCCATACAAGCAAAAAATTATATCTTTGTACATCAGTTTAATAATCATTTTAGTTGATATATAATGAATTATGATTTAATCATCATCGGGAGCGGGCCGGGAGGTTACGTAGCCGCCATCAGGGCGTCTCAATTAGGGTTGAAGACCGCCGTGGTGGAACGGGAACATCTGGGAGGTATTTGCCTTAACTGGGGATGTATCCCCACCAAGTCGTTGCTGAAAAGTGCGCAGGTGTACCGTTATTTTACCCATGCAGCCGATTACGGCGTGTCGCTGGAAGGAACGGTTAAACCCGATTTTGCATCCATAGTAGCCCGCAGCCGCGGCATTGCGGAGGGCATGAGTAAAGGCGTGCAATATCTGATGAAAAAAAACAAAATAGACGTTATTTGGGGTAGCGGTAAGCTTTCCGGCAACGGAAGCGTTACGATAACGGGTGCAGACAACAAGACATCCGTCGTTACTGCCAAAAACATCATACTGGCTACAGGAGCAAGGTCACGGGAGTTGCCCGGCCTGCTTCAGGACGGCGTGAAAATCATCGGCTACCGGCAGGCGTTGGCATTACCGGTACAGCCTAAAAGCCTGCTGGTAGTCGGCTCCGGAGCAATAGGCAGCGAATTGGCGTTCTTTTACCAGTCGATCGGCACACAAGTGACGCTGGTAGAATTTATGCCGCAAATTGTCCCGATCGAAGACAGTGAAGTTGCCGCACAACTCGAACGATCGTTCAAAAAAGCGGGCATAACCGTTCTCACTTCATCCACAGTGACGGCTGCGGATACATCCGGTGCGGAATGTAAGGTGACGGTGAAAACCGCCAAAGGAGAAGAGGAGTTTAAGGCGGAAGTGGTGCTTTCTGCGGTGGGCATTGCGCCAAACATCGAAAATATCGGGCTGGAAGCGTTGGAAATTGTCATTGAAAAAGGACGTGTGAAAGTGGACGAGCACTATCAAACCAGTGCAGCGGGCGTGTATGCCATCGGCGACATCATTGCCACTCCAGCGTTAGCGCATGTGGCGTCAGCCGAAGGTATCGCCTGCGTGGAACACATTGCGGGACTGAATCCCGAACCGGTAAACTACAAAAACATTCCCGGATGTACTTATACCACGCCAGAAATAGCGTCCGTAGGCATGACCGAAAAAGCAGCCATAGAAGCAGGGTATAAAATCAAAGTGGGAAAATTTCCCTATACGGCGTCGGGTAAGGCAGCAGCAGCAGGAGCAAAAGATGGTTTTGTCAAACTGATTTTCGACGAAACATACGGCGAGTTGCTGGGCGCTCATCTGATTGGGGAAAATGTTACAGAGATGCTGGGCGAACTTGTCGTAGCCCGCAATATGGAAGTTACCGGTCACGAACTGATCAAATCCGTCCATCCGCACCCCACCCTGTCCGAAGCCATTATGGAGGCGGCAGCAGCAGCCTACGGCGAAGTGATACATATTTAACAATCGCTGCGGCGAAATGGAATATCATCTCCAACATGACGATCATCACGACTTTGACAGTGCATTGACGGTGAATCCGGGTGTGGAACAACCGCCCACAGTGAGCAACGCCGCATTGCGACGTTTCCTGAACCGATCGCGCAAGCCGCTAACCCTTGCCGACTATGTGGACGGCATCCTGCAAGGCAACCGCACTATTCTGAGTCGCGCCATCACGCTCGTGGAAAGTTCCCTTCCGGAGCACGAACAGATGGCACAAGACATCATCGAACAATGCCTTCCTCACGCCGGAAAGTCTCTAAGAATAGGGATAACAGGAGTACCGGGTGCAGGAAAAAGCACGTTCATTGAAGCAATGGGCAGTCATCTCACCGCGCTGGGAAGGAAACTTGCGGTACTCGCCATTGACCCGTCGAGCGAACGTTCGAGAGGCAGCATACTGGGCGACAAGACACGAATGGAGCAACTCTCGGCGGATTCCAACGCTTTTATCCGTCCCTCCCCATCATCAGGTTCACTTGGCGGAGTTGCCCGCAAAACACGCGAAACCGTCTTTCTCTGCGAAGCGGCAGGATTTGACACCATCTTCATCGAAACGGTGGGCGTGGGGCAGTCGGAAACAGCCGTCCACTCCATGACCGATTTCTTCCTGCTGCTCCAGATTGCCGGAGCAGGTGATGAATTGCAAGGCATCAAACGCGGCATCATGGAAATGGCAGACCTCATTGCGGTGAACAAAGCCGATGGCAGCAATGTGGAAAAGGCACAGTTAGCCCGGGCACAGTATGTAAGCGCATTGCACCTCTTCCCGAAACCCGCGTCCGGATGGGAGCCGCAGGTCACCACATGTTCATCGATCAGCAAGACGGGCATTGACGAAATATGGAACATTATTCTCCGTTATGAGCAATTGACACGCGACAATAGCTATTTTGACAACCATCGCAACCGGCAAGCGCAATACTGGATGAACGAAACCATTCGCAACAGCCTCATCAACCGTTTTTATACCCATCCGGCAATTGCAAAGGCGCTCCCCCTGTTCGCGCAAAAAGTGCTCAATGACAAAATCAGTTCTTTTGCAGCAGCCCATGCTTTGCTGGATGAATATTTCTCCCGTCAGGGGCAAGGCGAGTAAAAATCACTGCAGGAACAGCAGGCGACAACCGCGCCGGTCTCCCGTCAAGGAATGGCGCGACAATTTGCAATGCGCCCATTTTGGATACTTCAAACAGAAATCAAAAAAATATGATATATTTGCACCCGATAAATTTTTACCGGCATGAAAAAAATATCTTTATGGATGGCAGTATTGTCCATGTCGTGGAGTACGGCATACGGGCAGAGGATAACGTTGGTTCCCGACAAAACGGCACATAAAGTAGAAGTGCGTTTCAGCGGGATGCTTTTCACGTCGTATCTCTATCCGGACAGCTTTACCAAGCCCGTGTTGTACCCGTTGTACAATTCCAACGGGACGTGTTTGACGCGGGGATTCCCGCTTGCCCCCAATGCCGGAGAACGAATCGACCATCCTCACCATTCGGGGATATGGTTCAATTATGGCAATGTGAACGGATTGGACTTTTGGAACAGTTCCTATTCGGATTTACGAAAAGCGCCGTACGGTTTCATCCGTCACACAGGCATAACCTGTGCGGAGAGCGGCGATAATAAGGCGGTATTGACAGTGACTGCCGACTGGAACGACGCCTCGGGAAAAACCCTGCTGAAAGCCGAAACAGAGTACGTTTTTGCAGGAGAAGGACACATCCGTACCGTTGAACACACCGTCCGGCTCACTGCACAGGATGCACCGGTGGTCTTTGCCGACAGCAAGGAAGGACTGTTCGGCATCCGTTTGGACAAGTCATTTGAAGAGCCTTCCGATGAACCTGTCATCCGTCTGGGCTACGACGGCAAACCGATGGCAACGCCCGTGGCAGATGGCGACGGAGCGGACGGAAAGTACAGAAACGCGCAAGGACAGGAAGGAGAAGCGAACACTTGGGGAAAAAGAAGCGAATGGATGATGGTGTCGGCAAACAAAGAAGGCGACGAATCCACTCTTGCCATCCTTGACCATCATCAGAACATCGGATTCCCCGCACACTGGCATGCAAGAGGTTACGGGCTTTTTGCCGCCAATAATCTCGGCAGTAACAAATACAGCCTGTCGGATCCGGAATCCTCTTTCACGCTTCGCCCCGGCGAGTCGGTGACATTCAAGCACAAAATTGTAATTAAAGCGGGAAGTTTCGCCACCGACGAGGATATCAAAGAAGAATACAACATCTTCAACCGTTAATCACAAATCGCTCACTCCGTCTGCTTCGCTTTCATGATTTTTTGCGATGATTTGGACAGGTTTTCTTCGTCTTCCATGAAACGTTTGATTTTGCGGATAGCATCTTCAAATCCAGGTATCTGCACCTTTTCAAAGAGATTGACTTTTTGCGTGGTTTTCTTGCGAGCATGTTCCAGCAAGGCGGTTTTCTTGCAACAAAATTCATAGGCAATGCCTGTTCGCGCTAATGATTGCAACAGATGAATGCCGTCGGGATACCATTTCGGACTGTTAAAGAGGCTGAACGGCTGAACGGCAAATACCACTTCCTCCAACGCGGGAATACGGATACCGGCAATTTTTACCGCCGATAACCGAACGTCCCGTACCGCCACCAACGAACCGTCAAACTCGTTCCACAACGCCGCCGCTTTCTCATACGCCGCTATTTCCGCCTCCAACTGTTTCTGCAAGCGCAAAGCCTCGTCCTTCGACCGTTTTACTTCCATTCTGAGGGAACTTTCCTTGCTCTTGATGGTCGGCAAAGAGCGTTGCCGCATCTTCAGCTGTTTCTCAATGCCCTGAAGCGACGTCTTGTTGTATTGGAACTGTATTGCCATATCTTTTAATCCGTTAAAAATCCTCGTAAAGGTATGAAAAATATCTGAATGGCACAAAAATCATTTTTATCATTTGCGAATACAAAAAAAAACCGTATTTTTACGGCTGTTTAATTTGGTGTTTTATGCTTTGAAAAAATACCTTCTCTATATCGTAGGTGCTTGTGTATGGGCAGGATGCCATCAATTGTCCGCTCAGGAGATTCTTCTTCAATGGACGGGAACGGTGCGCAATGATTTGCTGGAACCGCTTCCGTATGTTCACATTTTGGTAAAAAAGGACTATCGCGGCACAGTGAGCGACGCTTATGGGAAATTCACCATCGTTAGCTATCCGAACGACACGCTGCTGGTGTCCTGCGTGGGTTACAAAGCGCTCAAAATACCTGTGCCGCGCATATCGCAAGCCGATCCGAAACATTATCTGAAAGACATCATCATGGAAACCGACACCATCATGCTCAGAGAGGTGGTCATTTTTCCGTGGAGAACGTACACGGAGTTCAAAGAGGCTTTCATGTCGCTTGATGTGCCTGAAGACGACCTGCAACGGGCATACATGAATATTGCCGCCATCAAGGAACAGATTTATCAGTCCCTGTCCAGCCGTTCGGCGTCGCCCACAACAAATTTCCGCGACGTGATGGCACAGCGTAATACCCGCGTGATGAATTACGGACACATGTATCCCACTTACATGATTACTAACCCGCTGGCATGGGCGAATTTTTTCAAAGCCCTGCGCGACGGCGAATTTAAAAAGAAGAAAGAAGACAGCGAATCAACAAAGTCATCCGCCGTAGAGGAATATAACAAATACCAGCAAGAATGAAAAAAATAGCCGTTTTCGGTCCCGGTCCCGGTTTTAAAGGAGGAATAGCCAGTTTCAGTATTTCGTTGGCTAAAGCATTTGCTGGAATGGAAAACACGGAAACCCACCTTATATCATGGACGCATCAGTACCCGTTTTTTATCCCACGCGATTTCAAAGACGATAAAAGCCAAACGGAACTGTTGGGGAAAAGTGGCGTAACAGCGCATTATCTGCTCAATTTCAACCGTTTCCTTACGTGGAAAAAAACGTACCGGAAAATTGTAGAGATAAACCCCGATTTCATCGTGT
Source organism: Bacteroidales bacterium (assembly GCA_031270985.1). Taxonomy (GTDB): domain Bacteria; phylum Bacteroidota; class Bacteroidia; order Bacteroidales; family UBA4181; genus JAIRLS01. The sequence continues at coordinate 12,483 of JAISWR010000118.1, forward strand.
TCCAATGGTCAAATCCCATACAGGCATTCCCGATAGGCTATCTCATCCGCCAACTCAAAGCCAACACCAACATACGGGTCATTGCCGACTTGCATTTCGGCAACCGCAAAGAATATTCCTCTATCGTGAAAAAACTGGCGTCCTATGCCATCAAATACGCCGATGCTTATGTGGTACATTCATTCAAGACCGCGATTGAAATCAAGGAACTGTTTCCCGAAGGCACGTTCAACCTGACGGAGGGCGACCAAAACACAGACAAGGGCAAACCACTGTTGAAACTCTACCATCCCATTTATGACATGTACGCACCCGATCCGTCATTCGACGTTGCCGCCCAAAAAGAGCAGTTGCATTTGAAAAAATACGTGTTCCTGTTTTTCGGTTTCATCATCAAATACAAGGGATTGCACAACGCTATTGCCGCCTTTGCAGAGCTGTCGAAAATGCGCAACGACGTATCGTTGCTCATTGCGGGAGAATCGTCATGGCAGGCAGGCAAACAACCCAAAAAGAAACGATTCTTGCGGTTGTTCAGCCGGCGGTTGCGGGCTTGGTTCGTCAGCCGCAAAGAGGACGAAAGCAATTATCATCCGCTGGAAATGATTGATATGTTGGGCATCCGCGACTGTGTAACGGTGGTGAACGAATTTGTACCCAATGAGGAAGTACACAAATATTATCAGGTAAGCGACGCTATTGTCTTATTTTACGAAACAGGGGCTACCGCTTCGGGTGTGGAATCCATTGCCTATAATTTCAGAATACCGATACTTGCCACACGAGTAGGACATTTTCCCGAAACAGTGAAAGACGCCGTCACCGGCTATCTTGCCGACCCCGATGATGTGATGTCCATGACCGAAGCCATGCAGGCACTGATAGAACAACCGCCGTTGCTCGAAAACCTCGAAAAAGTGGCTAAAGCCATGAATTGGGCAAATTATGCCCGTTCCGTCTGTAATATAGCGTCAAGTGTCAGAATTTAGCGCATCATCACCGAAACGGTTGATGCCGCTCCAACCTGTAGCGAGAAAGGCCTCCGCATGTGTGGCGGAGGCAGCAGAACGCTTCGCAGCGCACAGTTTTTGCGAAAATTTATCTCCCAGCGTCATCTTTGGAACGATTATTGAAGTATATCCATACACCATTTGATGACCGAATGTATCGGATTTTATGTTTCACCTGTTTGTTGATACTGGCGGGAAATGTTTGCGCTCAGGGACGTTTTTCCATCAGCGGGAATATCACGGACGCCACTACGGGAGAGGATTTAATCGGCTCCACGGTATTGGTGGAGGAATTGAAAACCGGAACGTCTGCCAACAATTACGGGTTTTATTCCATCACTCTCCCTGAGGGAAAATACCGCATCACGTGGTCGTTTGTGGGTTATGTGCCCTACAGCAAGGAAGTGGATTTGCGGAAAAACGAAAAATTGAATATCGGATTGCAGCCGTCGGTGAACGAATTGCAGGAGATGGTAGTGTCTTCGGCAGGCAGGAGCGCCAATGTTACCCGCAACGAAATGAGCGTGGATCGTATTTCCATCAAAACGCTGAAACGCATTCCCGCGCTGATGGGCGAGGTGGACGTTATCAAAGCCATACAGTTGCTGCCGGGCGTACAGTCCACCTCAGAGGGTTCTTCGGGGTTCAGCGTCAGGGGCGGCAGTCACGACCAGAACCTGATTTTATTGGACGAGGCTACGGTGTACAACGCTTCGCACCTGATGGGTTTCTTTTCGGTGTTCAATAACGACGCCATCAAAGATGTGGTGTTGTACAAAGGCGATATTCCCGCATCTTTCGGCGGAAGGTTGTCTTCACTGCTTGACGTACGCAGCCGCGACGGCAACAACCGCCGTTTCTCGGCTACGGGAGGCATCGGCACCATTTCCAGCCGCCTGACGGTGGAAGGTCCACTTTTTTCCGACAAACTCTCCTACCTGTTATCCGGAAGGCGTACTTATGCCGACGTTTTTCTCAAACTTGCAAAAGAAGCGGATCTGCGCAATTCGGCGCTTTATTTCTATGACGTTAATGCCAAACTGAATTACCGTATCAATGACAACAACCGCATTTTTCTCGCCGGTTATCTGGGTAGCGATCTTTTCAGCAACAGGATGGCAGGAATGAATTTCGGCAACAAAGCGCTAAGTTTGAGATGGAACCATGTCTTTACGCCGAAACTATTTTCCAATTTTACCTTGATCGGCAGTTTTTACGATTATTACCTGAAAGCCGACTTGCACGAACTTATATCTATGGATTGGCAATCGGAAATGTCGGACTTCGGATTTAAAGCCGATTTTTCCATCCATCTGCATCTCAATCATACCTTGAAATGGGGCTATCATGCCATGTTGCATGACTTTTCGCCCGGATCGGGCGGTGGCATCGGGGCGCAATCCATCATTGTCAAATTTGCCATGCCACGGCAATATGCGCTGGAACATGCTTTCTTTGTGGCGGCGGAAAGCAAATTGAACCCCCGTTTAACCATAAAATACGGCGTGCGCTACACCCTCTTCCAAAACATGGGCAACGGAGAAAAGACCTATCTGTTAGACAATTATGCCGTGAGTGATTCCGCTGTTTATCCCAAAGGGAAGGTGTATCACACAGCAAACAGGTGGGAGCCGCGCATCGGATTATTGTATGCTTTCAACGACGCCAATTCGGTGAAAGCAAGCTATTCGAGGACGGCGCAGTTCATACAGTTGGCGTCAAACTCTGCCGCCGGTTCACCGCTGGACGTATGGTTCCCATCCACATCCAACGTCCGCCCGCAGATGTGCGACCAGTATGCCGTAGGCTATTTCAGGAATTTCGCGGATCATCTCTTTGAAACATCAATCGAATTATATTACAAAAACATGCGGGACGTGATAGACTTCAAAGATCACGCCAACCTTATGGGTAATTCCGATTTGGAACAGGAACTGCGTTTCGGCAACGGCGAGGCTTACGGAGTGGAAGTGATGATACGCAAAAACGAAGGCAAATTGAACGGATGGTTGAGTTATACCTATGCCTCGGCTTCCCGCAAAATAGACGAAATCAACGGAGGAGAACGTTATCGTTCGCCTTACGACAAACCCAACAATATATCCATCGTGTTGAATTATGAACTGTCGCCGAGATGGGTGGTGTCCGCCAACTGGATATACGCCACAGGAACGCCCGTCACTTATCCCGTGGGACGATACGAGATTGAAGGGCGATACGTGCCGGTATATTCCAAGCGGAACGAGTCCCGTTATCCGGATTACCATCGAATGGACGTATCGGCGACATGGACACTCAAACCCAAGCCGAACAGACGTTTCAAAAGCGAACTGAATTTTTCGCTCTACAATGCTTACGGACGGCATAATCCGTGGACGATTGTGTTCCGTCAGGAAGAGGACGATCCCAATAAAACCTATGCCGAGAAAGTGTACCTTTTCTCCTTTGTCCCTTCCGTAACATGGAATTTTACTTTTTAGAGACGAAGACTAAATAAATGATAACAGTATCGTATCCGAGTTTCCGCGCCATTTTATGTAGCCGGCAAATCTCTCGGTCGGTCTGTTTCCTGACTTCGACAATGCGTCACCCAAATCGGTGACGCAAAATTTATAATACGTTGTTTTACAGATTGTTATAAAATACGCGTCGGAAAAGTGTTGAAATCAAAAAAACATTCAACTGCAGGAAATAACGAATAAAAATATATGATATTTCTGCAAAAAAATTTAGTGAATACAAAAAGTATATATAAATTTGCAGCCGAAATAAAACATCGGTCTATCAAAATGTAAAATAAATCTATCGCTATTTCAAAATAAATTTGTAACTTTGCGTTTGATTTATAATCGAAAGCTATAAAAATAGCTAAATATCTATTTATTAAGAGTAAAAGTGATGTCAGAAGAAGTAAAAATAACCGAACAGGCAACCATCCAAAGCAGTCAGGGCGGACAGCCCATAACGGTAATCGTAAACCAAGTGGAACGCAAATCGAATGGCGCGGGAACAGCCGGCTTCGTGCTGGCACTGATTGCATTAGTAACCTGCTGGATACCGGTGATAGGGTGGATAATCTGGTTGTTAGGATTTATCTTTTCGTTTGTGGGAATATTCAAACGTCCGCGCGGGCTTGCCATCGCGGGGTTTGTGGTGTCGCTCATTGACCTGATTTTGCTCGTCATAGTTATCGGGGTGATTGGGGCAATTTTTGGGGCAATTGCGGGATCATGGTAAAATATGATATAAACGCAGCACCCCATTTTCCAACACTTGTGTTTGTAAACGGAGTATTAATAGATATTTATTAAATTTGAATCGTATGAGTTAGGTATATTGGAGATTGATACCTGTTGTTTTGACGAAAATACAGAATATACAATTCTAAATGAACACTCCTGACTTCGACACTCTCTAACCCTCACATTTTGTAAAATACTCACTATTAATGCAATATGGTTTTTTGCGACACCCAAAATGAGTGTCGCAAGCAAAAAAAGCTAGATTTGCAGCATGTTTGTACGTAAGAAAAATAACCGTTCCGGTAGCACGAATGTCGTTGTTGTCGATAAGAACAAAAAAAAGAGGCTGAACTTTTAGAACAGCCTCTTTTTTTTTACGTCAATACATCAATTGTATCCGGGGTTTTGGTAAGCTGCTTTCGCCTCATCCGAAAGCAACACGTTGTTTTCATCCGTCAACACGTCCAGATAACTTTGAGGATAGGGACGGAAAGTATGAAAAGATTCAAAAAATCCCTTACCTTTTCCTGTCTGACCTTGTCCGTTTGTCATTACATTATCGGCAACCTCCCAATGGTTGTACGTGGAGGGAGCAGCCAATTGCTGGTGCCACCTGATACGGTCGGCTTGCGTACCGGCGTGGTGAATTACTTCAATATAATTCATTTCCGAATTCATCTCGCGGGCATATTCATTATGGATAAAATTGACGAAACGGAACAAATCACCCGGCATACCGGTAGTGTTTTCGCCCGGATACATCTCTGCCGCAGAATTGGCGGAAACTCCGTCCCAGTAAGAAGCATCTACCAGCATGTCGTTGGTTTTATCGGCAACAACGGTATAAGGATATTGACGTTCGGACGTTTGCAGACTTTCCGCACCGGGGTACAAGCGGGCAAGTACTTCCGCACGAACTTCGCCGGATTTATAGGCGGCGCGACTGCGTACCACATTGATGTCGGCAATGGCTGCTGTAAAATTATTTTTACGTCCGTATGCTTCGGCGCGCATCAAATAGGTCTCCGCCAGACGGAAGATAATCACGCTACGCGTACTATAAGGCTGATTAAGCGCTGTGCGATTGGGGTCAACATGCTTTTTGGACTGCGGCTCGTTGGCGCTTGTAGGTTTCTCCAATCCCGTAAAATTGCCGTTTAAGGTTTTATCCCACGCCGGTTGCTTGTATCCGCCGCCGGATTCTTTCGAAACTTGCAACGGATTGGGACGATAATAGTACGCATTTAAATCTTCGTCGTAAATCCAGCGTACCCACAGTCCGGAATACGGCTGTGCTTCGGCATCTTTCAACTTGATGGCGGTGGCTTTGGTATTTTCCACATAGCACAGTCCTATATCACCGGTGCCTGTTTTGAAATCGCCCACCTTTGCAGTGCGTCCATCCCATGACGGTCTGTCATAAGACGGAAGGATATTGGCGTTGAAATAGGCTGCTTTGGATGCTGTCCACACCACGGTGCCGTTAGCCGAATTGGATGATTCGTAAAGACCGAAAGGGATTTCCACAGCGTCCGTACCTGTACTGCTCATGCGCACTGCTCCATATTCCAGCCCAAAACTTTTTTGAAACCGAGAATCTGCCATTTTATTGACAAATATATCAAATCCAAAATCGGTGGGACGAAAATTCGGTGACGTGCCATACCCATAATTCCATGTATAACTAGGAATTCCCCAGTCTGTTTTTTGATAGGCATTATTGAAAAATGCAAAGAATCGGCTGCCAAAACGGCTATTGTTACCTTCGGTTTGAGCGCCATCTTGAGTAAATTCAGCCATCATAATGATTTCCGCATTGTTCTCATTGCTCCAATCACCTTTTCCCACAGCAAACAAGTCCCCAAAATCGTCTGCAAGTCTAAACTTTCCCGAATTGATAACAAAATCGGCAAAATAAATGCAGGAATCCAAATCGGTGGATACATTGCCTTTGAAGAGCATTTTCAAATGGGAGGATGAGCTGTTTTCAAACCCTGAGCCTTGCGCCCGCTCCAAATACAGTTTGGCAAGGAAATGTGCCGCTGTGTATTTGGTATGGCGTCCTCTTTCGGTTGCAGTAAGCGGCAAATGGTCAAACGCATAACGCAAATCGGCTATCATCATCGAATAGACGTCCTTACCGCTCGTTCTGGGAAAATAGTTATTTGTCGGCTTGGAGCTGTTGCTGTGCTGCATCACGTACACATCGCCCAACTGTGTGGTGAGCAGATGATACCACCATGCACGGTTGAACAGTACTTCCGATAGCTTTGTTGCGGCATATTCAGCGTCGTCGGCATATTGCCCCTGCACCGTACCGTTTCTGATGGCTTCAATGGCGAGGTTGCAGTCGTTGATACCCGGATAAGCGCCCAACAACCCTTTGGAATACTGCCCCATCAGGTTTTGTGCGTTCACATTGCCATTGGTGCCTATCCACGTACTGTGCTGGTACTGGTCATAACTGTTGGATCCCTGAACGCTCAGGTCAGTTCCCATTTCAAACTGATACACACCTTCCGTATAGCAGTATTTGAATCGCAAAGCCTGATAGGAACCAATGATCAATTGATTCAATCCTTCTTCGCTATTAAAGTAATCCTGAGTGATGGTGGCCACCATTTCTTCTTTTAGAAAGTCCTTGCAGGAACCTGCTAAGAAGCCTGCAATTATGAATAATATTATGTGCTTTTTCATCTTATTTTAATTTTTTAAAAGTTTTACAAATTAAAATCCAACCCTTAACCCGATGACCCAACTGCGAATTAACATGGTGTGGTTGGTTGAACCGATATTGGTGGCGCCAGCGCCGCTGGACGCCGTACCCCAGTTGGTGATGTCGTCGGGGTTAATGCCCAGTTTTACAAGTTCGCCGCCCCAAAGGAATGGGTTCAGTACTTGTCCATACACTTGCACCCTGTTCAGGTCCAACTTTTTAATCCACTGCTGCGGCAGGGTGTACGACAACGAAATGTTGCGTACCGTCACCATGGTGCCGTTTGTCAAGCCGCGCGTGTCATTGTGACTGGTCAAACCTGTCACACCCGAAAGAGGTTGATAGAATTTGGCGTCAGGATTATCGGGACTCCATACCGAAGATTCCCGTCGTTGTCCATAAGTTTCCAGCGCTCCGTTGACCATATTGCCTACACGGGCATAGATGAAGAAACTCAGGTCAAAATTTTTGTAAGTAAAAGTATTGGTCAAACCTGCTACCCAATCGGGACGGCTGGTGCCGCGTATCTGCCTGTCGTCGTTGGTTGTGGTCGAAATATCGCCGAAGCCGTTGTCCATATATGTCACTTTTTCACCGCTGGCAAGAGTAACGGTTTTCCATCCGTCCTGTCCTTCTTTGGTGGGGTCTTCAATCAACTGTTGATCAACTACTTTGGTTTGTCCTGCCCTGTAAACCTCTCTCACTGTCCCTGCTTTATTGTACAGTTCCATCAGACGCTCATCCTCAGGCGTATCTTGCCACAGACGGTCGTATTCATAACCGAACCACACGCGAATAGGTTGTCCTACAAACCATCCGTTGGTTATGTCTCTTGTTACCCCGCTGTTCAGTTCCACAATTTTTTCGCGGTTTGCCGACCAGTTGACATCTGTAACCCAGCGAAAATCCTTCCTGTCAATATTTACTGACGAAATGGATATTTCAATGCCTCTGTTTTGTGTTTTGCCGATATTGGCGCGCACCTTGTCGAATCCGGAGGTCACCAGCAATGTCTGGTCAAGCAGCAAAGCATCGGTTTTTGCCTGATAGACTTCCATCGTACCGGTGATGCGGTTGCGCAACAAACCAAAGTCCAAACCGATATTCACCTGAGCTGTTT
>JAISWR010000132.1 GCA_031270985.1 Bacteroidales bacterium
GTCGAACTCTTCAAAACTTCTTTCGTCCAGCAACAGGTCAATGCGTTCGCGGGCAGTCAGTTTGCCTTTGGCATGTTGCGATTCGATGCGTTTCTCGCCTCCGCCTAATTTGGCTTTTATCCGGAGGTCTATCAGGTTTTTGATTTTATCCTTTTGTGACATATATTATATTTAATGAATTTACTTGCTGCAAAATTCCGTCAATACGCTTTCGGTAGATTTCGGATGCAGGAAACCGATGTTGAGATTGTCCGCGCCTTTGCGAGCGCTCTTGTCCAGCAACTGCACGCCTTTGCTTTCGGCTTCTGCCAAAGCGGCATCTACCTGATCGACGGCATAGGCAATATGATGGATGCCGGGGCCTCTCTTTTCCAGGAATTTGGCAACGGCGCTGTCGTCAGCGGTAGGTTCCAGCAGTTCAATCTTGGTTTCCCCGACTTGAAAAAATGCCGTTTTGACTTTCTGGTCGGTCACTTCCTCTATCTTGTAACACTCCAGCCCCAATACGTTTTCGTAGTATTTCCGGGATTCTTCGATGCTTTTGACGGCAATACCGATGTGCTCAATACGCGATGGCTTCATAAACTGTTTATTTATATTTGTATTTTACTAATTTCTTTTTTGATGGCTTTGGGCAGGCTTTCCTGCATGTCAACGAATACGTTGTCCATTGCCTCGTTCAGTGCGATGGGAATGTTGCCCCTGTTTTTAACGATTTGCCCGCCTGCTATGCCGCTGCCGACGCTTATCGCCTTGACGGCAGTGTTAATCGCGTTTATCTTCTCATTATCTTCCTTCGCATACGCCTGAAATGCCTCATTGCCCAACACACTGTTTTCCGGCACCAAGGTAAAGGGCAATTCCTTGGACAACTCATTGTAAACGTAGTCTTTCACCTTGTCTAATTTGGATACCAAACTGAACCGGTCGGAAGTGACGGTGATGACTTTAATAAAGACGTCGTTAAATCCTTCGGTATAAAGCGATGCATTGGAAGAAACCGTTCCAATGACAGCCTTTACCTGTGCATGTGCACTCATTACTGCTACTGCTAAAACTACTGTAAATAAAAATTTTTTCACATGTATCATGAAAATTTCAAAGGACAAAGTTAGTGAATAAAATGATACGGTGATACAAAATTTCAGAAAACATTTTTATCAAAAATGGGACAACAACGGCAGTCCGTACATTCAAGACCGTGCAAAAACAGGGTGCGTTTATCTTCGATGAGGGCTTCGCCGTCAAATTGTCGCGTACGCTATTGTCAGTCATCCGGATTGCTTCGGCTCTCATAATGACGACAGACGACCCTCCCGTCAATGCCACGGCGAGGTACAACGCCGGAAGCAACGCCGGACTGCATCATTTCCACATCAACGATATGCGCGACAATTTGATTTGCGCCAAAAAATATGATTTTTCGGGAATGAGATAATTTCTTATTTTTGTCGCGGCAAAATCAGTTCACAGGAAGAAGCGAATGAGATATTTTATCCGGTTGGGTTGCGTTATCGTGTTTTGCTTTTCGGCACAGGCACAGGATACTTCTGTGTACATACCGTCGCAGTATCTGTACAAGTGGATCACCGATTTGAAGAACATCATTCTGGTGTCCCCCAAAAAACATTCCGAAACAGATACTTTCAACGTGGCGTTCAACATGGAGCGGCATTTGAGCATGGAAGGGCGGACAATTACCGAAATCGGCATCATACAGTTGAAGCCTTTCGGTACGGATGTTGACGGGTCGCTCCGATCGGACACGTCATTTCTGGAACGTGCGGGAAACGCGCTACACAGGAATACGCGGGAATTTATCATCCGCAACGCGCTCTTTTTTCATGAAGGGGATATACTGGATGCTGTGAAAATAGCCGATTCCGAGCGATATTTGCGTTCGTTGCACTATATCCGCGATGTGCGCATTGACGCTGTGCCGTCCGGAGAAAATGAGGTAAAAGTGACGGTAGTCATACAGGATATTTTCCCTTATTCGGTGAATTTCGGTACTAATTTTTCTTCAAGAGGTCAATTTGCGTTGTCCAACAAGAATATTTTCGGATTCGGTCTGGATGTTGCAGCAGGCGTTTTTATGGACGCCCAACAGAAACATCTGATGGGATACGAAACCGACATAAGCATCCACAATCTCGGACATTCACATATCTCGCTGAAATCCAATTATCTGGACAGATACGAACACCGAAAAGCGGGTGTGTCGCTCAACCGCGATTTTTATACGCCAAGTATCCGTTATGCCGGAAATATAACCTACTACAATGAACAAACAAGCGTTCGATATTTCGCAACCGATTCGTCCGGTGGAGATAATCCGGTGGTGCGGTTCAGGTATTTCGACAGCTGGCTGGGACGTTCCTTCCTCATCAACCGGAGAACACACTCTATGAGCAGCAATATCACGCTGGCAATGAGGATGCAACATACGAAATTTTTGAAGCGACCCGAAAATGCGGAGACCTATTACCGATTCCAGAACAGAACCGTGTATCTCGCCTCGCTCAGTTTTTCGCGTCAAACGCATTACACGACGAGTCTGGTATATAACTATGGACGCACGGAAGATATCCCCTACGGATTTCTGTTTATGCTGGCGGGCGGACAGGAGTACAACGAACTGTACAACAGACCTTACGCAAGCGCGAGCGCTTCCACAGGCTATTTTGTCCCTTTTCTGGGGTATTTCTCACATGCGGCAACCTACGGTACTTTTTTTCGCAACGGTGCAACGGAACAGGAAGCGCTGGATGTGTACACGGACTATATATCCAATCTCATGGTTACAGGGCGATTCAAACAACGCATCTTTATCAGCACACGGTATTCCGCACAACTCAACAACCGGCTGAACGACCATCTGAACATCTCTGGCGACATGGGCATCCCCGGATTCCGCAACGACTCGGTGTACGGACGCCATCGATTGAATCTCTCTCTGGAATTTGACCTCTTCTCCCCGTGGGACATAAAGGGATTTCGCATGGTGTGGTACGCCTTCTCCAATTTTTGCTGGCTGAACGATTATGAGAACTTTTTCCGGCAAAACACCCTGTATTCTTCTTTTGGATTCGGCATACGCATCAGAAACGAAAGGCTGGTTATCAAAACCTTACAGTTACAGGTGGCTTTTTTTCCGAACATACCCAAACATTCAAATTTCCGTTATATCCATTTAAGCAAGGAAAACGTCCTAACGCCACGCCATTTTACCGCCAAAGCGCCGGAAATCGTGTCACTGTACTGATGATGGGGTAGTAAAAAACAAAAAGGGCGATTCTCCCGAATGACCCTTTTTGACATTTAACATTTAATTATTAACCATTAACTTATGAGAAAAACTATTGTTCTAATATGAAACTGTAAAGTATAGTACAAATACCGTGCCAAACTTTTTAAGATCCATGCCAAAATCTCAAAAAAATCATGCCGTCCTGACGGTACTCCGGAGAAACCGTTATATCCTGTTCATTTCGCAAACTTTAACAAACTTTAACATTCCGGTTGATGCTATTATTGAAAAAAAATATAATTTTGTATCGTCAAAATATTGGAAAAATGTTTCAGTTTTCTCATATCGAATATCTGTATGCATGGACATTGATAGTCCTGTTTGCAGGGCTTTTTGTGTGGTCGCAGGTGGCGCGTAAGCGCAATATCAGGCGTTTGGGCGACGTGGAACTTGTGAGCAGGCTGATGCCCGACGCTTCGAGCCGGAAACCCGTGCTGAAGTTTGTGTTGCTGGTGTCGGCATTTGCGCTGGCAGTCGCCGGTATGGCAGGGCCAAAGTTCGGCACCAAGATGGAAGAACAAAAACGGCATGGCTCCGAGATCATCATCGCGCTCGACGTATCCAGCAGCATGATGGCAGAGGACATACAGCCCAACCGACTGGAGCGCGCCAAACAAGCACTGTCTCGTCTGGTGGACAGATTGGGTGATAACAAAATCGGTTTGGTGGTGTTTGCCGGCGAAGCCTACACGCAATTGCCCATCACCAGTGATTATGTGTCGGCGAAAATGTTCCTTTCCACCATTTCCACCGACATCGTTCCCGTACAAGGCACAGCTATCGGCACAGCCATCAATCTGGCAGCCAATTCGTTTTCGCCTTTCGACGAAACAGGAAAAGCCATTGTGGTGATCACCGACGGCGAAAACCACGAAGATAATCCTGTACAGGCGGCGCAGCAAGCAGCGGATCGAGGCATCAGGGTGCATACCGTCGGCGTCGGATCGTCGCAGGGAACGCCCATTCCCGTTCGTACGGGTTCCGGACAGCGCGATTTCATCAAAGACCGGCAGGGCAACGTGGTCATGACACGGCTTGACGAAAATACGCTGAAAGAAACGGCTGTGGCAGGGAAAGGCGTCTATGTGCGCGCCACGTCGTCCAACATGGGTCTGAACAACGTGCTCGACGAAATCAACAAAATGGAAAAATCAGCGTATGAAGCAAAAATTTATACCGATTTCGCCGAAATGTTCCAATATCCTTTCGCAATGGTTTTATTGCTGTTACTGACGGATTTGCTGATATCCGACCGAAAGATGCGCAGACTTTTCAAATTTCAGGATGTTACATTATGAAGAAGCCCATTATCATTTTATTATGTGTTGCCGTTACGTCGCATGTGGCTTGGGGACAGGACAGCATACAGCATGTGGACGGGAAAAAGCCCAATTTCCGCAAAGAAATGCGCGCAGGCAATAAATGGTATGACGCATCGAACCCTGTGGAAGCGGAAACGTCCTACCGCAAAGCGCTGGAGGCCGATAACAACTCGAATGAAGCGGCTTTCAACCTGGGCGATGCACTTTACCGACAGGAAAAGTACGACAAAGCGGCGGAGCAGTTTGAGATTGCCGCCAACGGCATGACCGAAAAGATTGAAAAAGCAAAAGCCTACCACAACACGGGCAATTCCTACGTGCAGCAACAGAAGCTGAAAGAAGGCATCAATGCATACAAACAGGCGCTCCGCAACAATCCCGATGATATGGATACCAAAACCAACCTGTCGTATGCCCTGAAACTGCTGCAACAACAGCAACAACAGCAACAAAATCAACAAAACGATAACGATAAAAATCAAGACAAAAAGGACGATCAGGAGCAAGACAAAGACCAACAGAACCAACAGAACCAAGACCAACAACAAAAACAGGATCAGCAACAGCAGCAACAGCAGCAACAGCAACAGATTTCGCAAGAGGACGCACAACGTATGTTGGACGCTATAGCGCAGGAAGAAAAAGAATTGCAGGAAAAACTCAAGAAAAAGGAAAAAGCGGGCTATCGCCCGCAAATAGAAAAGAACTGGTAGCCCGAGTCCGGAATAAGCAAAGGATAATCCGGCGCAACACACAGGGACAACCCTCTCTGTGCCGGATTGCACGGAGAGATGAAATCCTGCCGCATCTTGCCGATACCGGTGTTAATATACCAGCGCCAGCCGGAATTTGCAAATCGCAGGAGGTCCGAAATCGCCCGTAAAGAAATCGCTGAATGTCAGCTTAAAGGCGATGGTTCCGGGATTCTTGCCTACACCCGGCGTCACATCGTACGAATAATGGATGGAATAGGGATACTCGTTTTTTTGGTCGTCCGTCACTATGTCATAAATAGTGAACGGCAGAGGTGTGGAAACGACAACACCCTGATCATCCGCCAACTCGTAATAACACACGATGATGCCTTCATCGTACACATCAGCGGTCAGTTCCGGCACGTCAAACACATACCGGAAGTACGAACCGATCTCGTTGCTCCCCCCTCCCGCCAACTCCCAATCGGCATTATCAATTGTAAGCACGATGTTGTGCCATCCCGCAGGAATACCGTCCCGTCCGGCAGGCCCTTGTGGTCCCGTGGGTCCTTTGCAGGCGCTTAAAGCCATCACCGTACAAAACGCCAAAAATACATTAATTTTTTTCATGTTGCATGTTTTTTATTTCGACAAATATATGTTTCAAAAAATACCGTACAAATTTGATACCGAATTATGTTTTTGGTTTAAATTATTTTTCATGTACTTTTGCGGTGATAAAATTTTGTACCGATGACCGTTGTCGAAACAAAGAATGCGCTTGTCGAAGCCTTGCAGGCATATCACGAGAAAAATATGCCGACAGGTTTTGTGCCCACTATGGGGGCGTTGCATCAAGGGCATATTTCACTGGTGGAGCGTTGCCGCAAAGAAAATCGCATCACGGTGGCGAGCGTTTTTGTGAATCCTGCACAATTCAACGACAAGAACGACCTCGCCGCTTATCCCCGCACGCTTTTGGAAGATGTGGAAAAATTGAACCGTACGGGCTGCGATTTTCTGTTCGCCCCGTCGGTACAAGAAATGTATCCCGAGAAAGACACACGGCAATTCGATTTCGGGATGCTGGACAAAGTGATGGAAGGCGCATTTCGTCCCGGACATTTCAACGGGGTGGCGCAGATCGTGAGCAGGCTGTTCGACGTGGTGCAGCCGCAACGCGCATATTTCGGCGAAAAGGACTTCCAGCAACTTGCTGTTATCCGTCGTATGGTGACGATGATGGATTATCCGGTGGAAATCGTCGCCTGCCCTGTCGTGAGAGAAGATGACGGGCTTGCCATGAGTTCGCGCAACGTCCGTCTGTCGCCGGCGCAACGGGAAAAAGTTCCCGTCATTGCACAGACACTGTCGAAAAGCCGCAAAAAAATCACCCGTGTGCCGATGGATACGCTCAAAAATTGGGTAATCGACCACATCAACAGCGTGGACGGGCTGAAAGTGGAATATTTTGAGATTGTGGACAGAAACACATTGCAATCCGCGCAGACTTACCGCAAAAATGCCTTGCAAGGGTGTGTCGCGGTGCATGTCGGCGACGTTCGCCTGATAGATAATATTGCTTATTGAGAAATATAAACCGAATGAATATAGAAATTCTGAAATCCAAGATACACCGTGTCGCCGTTACGGAAGCCAACATTGACTACATCGGCAGCATCACCATTGACGAAGACTTGATGGATGCCGCCAATCTGATTGCCTACGAAAAAGTATCCGTGGTGAATCTCAATAACGGTGAACGTTTTGACACATACGTCATCAAAGGCGTGCGTGGGTCGGGAGTGATTTGCTTGAATGGGCCAGCCGCACGTAAAGCGCTGGTAGGCGATATTGTCATCATCATGTCATACGCTTCTATGGATTTTCAAGCGGCACGGGATTTCGCGCCTTCCATCATTTTCCCCGACACCTCAACTAATAAATTGATAACAGGGTGAAAGCAAAAATAGTCAATTTCTTTCAATTCCTCTTTTTCTTTGCCATAGGCAGCGTGTTGCTGTATCTTGCCTTTCGCGGGATTGATTTGAATAAACTGATCGCTACGCTACGTCATGCCGACTACGAATGGGTGGTGCTGTCGCTGGTTTTCGCTTTTTTGGCGCTGCTGTTCCGTGCATATCGCTGGCAACTGCTGCTGGGCGCCATCAACAAACATCCTCACATATCACGCATTTTGCTTGCCGTGAATGTGGGCTATCTTGCCAACTTTGCCTTCCCCCGCATCGGAGAAATCACTCGTTGCGGCATGTTGCACCGCACGGACAAACTACCGGTGGACAAGGTGTTCGGTACGGTGGTGGCGGAACGCATGTGCGATATGCTGATGATCCTGCTGCTACTGGCGCTCTTGCTGGCGCTTAAATTTGAAACGACAGGCGGATTCATGATGCACAACGTTATCCATCCCATAAAACGCATGATACCGGAAACGGCAGGAATTTTGTGGGGAATAATGGTGCTGCTGCTCGTGGCAGCGGCGTTTTTCCTGCTATGGTATATATTCCGGACACAGTTGTCGAAAATTACGGCATTGCGAAAGATGAAAGAATGGCTGACGGGAATGACTCAAGGCATGAAATCTGTCCTGAAACTCAATCATTTCGGATTGTTCCTCTTATTGAACCTGTTGGTGTACGGCATGTATTTCATGCAGACCTACTTGATGTTTTTCGCACTTCCGCACAGCGCGTCGCTGGGAATTGCCGACGCACTGTTTATTCTCGTCGTCAGTTCGTTGTCATTTGTGGTGCCCGTACAGGGCGGCATAGGCGCATACCATGTGATGGTTTCCTTGGGACTGACTGTTTTCGGGCTGTCGCGCGAAGAAGGCATGGCGTATGCCACCATATCTCATTCGGCAACGTCGCTGTTGTTTATCCTGCTGGGAGCGTTGTCGCTATTGATCCTTTACACAAGGAAGTTTAAAAACACACCATAAGGCATGGAAACTGATTTTGTACAGTTGATTCATTCCAAAATGGAACCGGGTCTCTTGCCCGTATTGCAGCAAACAGCCCGCTGGCGGCATCGCGAATGGAAAACAGTGTTCGTGTGCGGAAATTTTGAAGAAATAGACAGCCGAAGCCTTAATCGTCTGACGGAAGCGGCAAATCTCGGCGGGCGTTTGATTGTGGCGGTGCGTACCGACAACCTGACACGGAAGATATATCGCCGCAAACCCGATCGGAAGCAGGAGGACAGGGCTTTGCCGCTGGCTTCTATGACTTTCGTGTCGATAGTGGTATATCTGAACGAAGAACATCCTGCGGAACTGATACGGCAACTCCACCCTGATGTGACGGTTGATTTTCCGGAAGAAATCCGGATGCATCCGGTAGCGCATATCAGGAGAAGAATCAACGAACATCTGAAAATCCGGAATATCCGAAGTACAAACATCACCTGAAACCCTTTCTCATGCTTCCACATTACAAACGCATTTACGAATTGCTACGCAGGCAGATACTGGACGAAAAGTTTGCTGAAAATGATTTGCTGCCCTCCGAAAACGAACTCTGCGCCCAATACGGTGTTACGCGCCCCACCATTCGCCATGCGCTGGAAGAATTGCTCAACGACGGGTTGATAGTCAAGCGCAAAGGGAAAGGAAGCATTGTACATCGCCGTACCAATGCGGTAGGCATCCTGTCCATCACAGGTATCACCTCCGCTTTGGGAAAACACAACGTACAGACGGAAATTGTGGGTAAACTGCACATCACCGCATGGACTCATCCTTTCCCTTTCGTGTTGAGCGATTCCGAAAAGGAAGCAAAATGTATCCGTATAGAGCGCTTACGCAAGGTGGAGACAAAAGTGGCATTCTATGAGCAGACCTATCTGCCTGCCCGCAATTTCCCGCGCTTTTCGTCGCGCAACATGCAAAACCGCTCACTGTTCGAGGTGCTTCGAAAAGCTTATCATGTGGAAATCAAAGGCGGCGAACAGATCATCCGATCGGTACCGGCAGATAAGCGACTCAGCGAATATTTCGACATCCCCGAAGGACATGCGGTGCTTTACCTTGAACGCAAATTCACACTCAACATTCCGGACGTATTCATCTATTCGCTGCTCTATTGCAATACCGACGAATTTGCCCTCTACGGGACATTCTGACGGATTATCCCAAACATTAAGGGAATCCGTCGGGTTTGAACCGTGAGGAATCTGCTTTAAACGGACAATTTGTCTTAATGGAAAAAATACATTATTTTTGTCATAAAATTAAGAATAAGATGATCACGGCGGGACGGATTTTATGTGTGTGCGTGTGTGCGATATGCTGGTCGTGCAACGGCAGGACAGGCGCACAGGGAAATGCGGAAAAGCGGCAACCGCTTCGCAAATCGCAACTGAGTATTGTATCGCCCAAAAACAATGAACGCGCCGCATTGGGCAATGTCCTGTCCTTGTCGGCAACATTCAAGAAAGAAGATCTGGCGGTAGATTCCTTATGCTGGTTTGTGGACGGGAAACATCTTGC
Source organism: Bacteroidales bacterium (assembly GCA_031270985.1). Lineage (GTDB taxonomy): Bacteria > Bacteroidota > Bacteroidia > Bacteroidales > UBA4181 > JAIRLS01. Next base: position 9,838 of record JAISWR010000132.1, read on the forward strand.
CGCTTCGCATACGGCTAACGACGGCGTGTGGAACACCGCGCTGCAAACCACCGGCACGCATCGCATAGAAGCGGTTGCGCACTATACGGACGGCAGCAGGGATATAGCCGCCGCCAATGTGCTGTTGCTGGCAGCGCAGCCGCCCAAGCGTTACGTTTACCGCGTGGTGAAGACTTATCCGCACGACATACACGCCTATACGCAGGGATTGCTGTACCATAGCGGATTTCTGTACGAAAGCACGGGCTTGAAAGGCGAATCCACCTTGCGCAAGGTGCAGATAGACACAGGGGAACCGCTGCAAACACTGAACATGCCGAAAGAAATGTTTGGCGAAGGACTTGCATTGGCAGGCGATGAATTGGTGCAAATCACGTGGCAAAACCAAACCGCTTTTTTCTACAACAGGGATGACTTCGCGTTGTTGCGGAAAATCCCCTATCCGATGCGCGAAGGATGGGGATTGACCTTTGACGGCACGCACCTGCTGATGACCGACGGTTCCGCCACGCTGTACTTCATGGACAAAGACCGTTTCACCGAAGTGCGCCGGCTGGAAGTGTGCAACCACGCTGAACCGGTCGCCATGTTGAACGAGTTGGAATACATCAACGGCGAATTGTGGGCAAACGTCTATCAGCGCGATGAAATTGTCCGTATCGACCCGAAAACAGGCGTCGTGACAGGCGTCATCAACATGAAAGGTTTGCTGAACGCAAACGACATACGCCGCGAAACCGACGTGCTGAACGGCATCGCTTTTGACAAAACTACCGGAAAAATCTACGTAACCGGAAAAAAATGGCCTAAACTGTTTGAAATAGAGGTGAGGGAAACTCCGTGATCTTAACGGAAAAACGCGATTTTTTACTTTCATGTTATATTTTTGAACCGTGATTGTCTTATACATAAAAAATATTCGGGAATTTCGCACAAAAACGTTTCGTCAGGACATCTAAAATGCACACAATAAAAATTCATGTATCACAGATTATTCTTTCTTTTTTCAATTTCGCTGCTGTTGTCGGCAGCGCTGTCCGCCCAACCCTCGCAGACCGTGCGCGGGGCAGTAGCGGAGAAAAACACCCTGCAACCCCTGCCCGGCGCCAATGTGACGATACGGGTCGGCGACCGTCTGCTGGGTGCATCGTCCGAAGCCAACGGGCATTTCTCCATCGCCGGCGTACCGGTGGGCAGACACCGGCTGACCGCCACCATGATGGGTTACGCTCCCTGCGTCATGGAAAATGTGCTGGTCATTTCGGGGAAGGAGAATTTTCTGGAGATTACGCTGGAAGAATCGCTCACCGAGCTGGACGAAGTGATGGTCACCGCCGTGGCGGACAAGAATCTGCCGCTGAACAGGATGGCTTCGGTGAGCGCCCGCATGTTGAGCAGCGAAGAAGCCAATCGCTATGCAGGTTCGTGGGGCGACCCCGCCCGCATGGCTGCCAACTTCGCCGGCGTGATGGCTTCGGAAGA
>JAISWR010000135.1 GCA_031270985.1 Bacteroidales bacterium
AATGTTCATTAACGAATCTCACTTTGCATAACTGATGGCGCGGGTTTCTCGGATAACGGTAATTTTGACCTGTCCCGGGTAGGTCATTTCGTCCTGAATTTTTTTTGCGATGTCGTAAGAGAGGCTTTCTGCTTCTGCGTCCGACACTTTTTCGCTGCCTACGATTACGCGCAATTCACGTCCGGCCTGTATGGCGAATGTTTTGGTAACGCCCGGATAGGACAGAGCCAGCGACTCCAATTCTTTCAGTCGTTTGAGGTAAGCATCCACCACTTCACGACGTGCTCCTGGTCGTGAACCTGAGATGGCGTCGCACACTTGTACGATTGGCGCTATCAGCGTGTTCATTTCCATCTCCTCGTGGTGCGCTCCGATGGCGTTACACACGTCCGGCTTTTCCTTGTAACGCTCGGCAAGTTTCATTCCCAGTATGGCATGTGGTAATTCCGGTTCATCGTCCGGCACTTTTCCGATGTCGTGCAACAATCCCGCACGTTTAGCCGACTTGGCATTCAGGCCCAATTCGGAGGCCATGATTGCCGATAGGTTGGCCACTTCTCTGGAATGTTGCAAGAGGTTTTGCCCGTAGGACGATCGGTATTTCATTTTGCCGATGATGCGTAGCAGTTCTGGGTGCAGCCCTTGTATTCCGAGGTCAATGGCGGTGCGTTTGCCCACTTCCACTACTTCTTCTTCCACCTGTTTCTGCAACTTATTGACTACTTCTTCGATACGTGCGGGATGTATGCGTCCGTCGATCACGAGTTGATGCAGTGCAAGACGCGCCACCTCTCTGCGTACGGGGTCGAAAGCGGACAGGATGATGGATTCCGGCGTGTCATCCACGATGATTTCCACGCCTGTTGCCGCTTCCAATGCACGGATATTGCGTCCTTCGCGCCCGATAATGCGTCCTTTCATTTCGTCGTTTTCGATATGGAAAACGGTCACCGAATTTTCGATTGCCGTTTCGGCGGCTACGCGCTGAATGGTTTGCAGCACAATCCGTTTGGCTTCTTTGGTGGCGGTCATCTTGGCTTCGTCCACAATCTCGTTGATGTAGGACATGGCTTCCGATCGGGCTTCGGATTTCAGCGATTCCATCAGTTGCCCTTTGGCTTCTTCGGCCGATAAGTTTGCGACAACTTCCATCCGGTCAATCTGTTGTTTGTGTATCCGTTCCAGATCTTCCCGCTTGTGTGTGGCAATTTCCAGTTGGTTGTTCAGGTTTTCGCGCAAAATGTCCAATTCTCTACGTTGCCGTTGGTTTTCCTCCAGTCTTTGCGAGAGCGAACTTTCCTTTTGCCTGATGCGGTTTTCCGTCTGATTCAGTCTGGTATTCCGCTCGCTGGTCATCTGTTCGTGTTCTGTTTTCAGTTGCAGGAAGTGTTCTTTGGCTTCCAGCATTTTTTTTCGTTTAATCACTTCGCCTTCTTCTTCGGCGCTTTTCCTGATGCGTTCCTTTCTCGATTTCAGTACAGTGAGGAACATCAGATAAGTAGCGGCAACTCCTGCGGCAAAAGCGATTCCTCCAATAATTACATTCATTTGTTTTTTAGATAATTATATTTTATAAAAACAAAAAACCCGCAACGATTCTTCCAGACTTTAGAAACCCCAATTGTTATGGGTAGAGCGGCCAATTACAGCAGACTTCCAACGTCCCGGAAATCGGAATCCCGGCGCGAAGCCGGTACTAGGCCTGTCTTAAGTAACTCAAGTCCTACTCTAAAGATTAGAATGTTGAGTTTCACAAGGAAATGAAGGAACCGTGCGGGTAACCTTTTTGTATAAAAGAACTTAGAGGTTTTGAGTGTCTAAAAAACCTTTTATTTCGGCGTTCATACGGTTCAGCGTTTCGATCCTGTTCAAATCGACGGCTTCGTATTTGATCAGTTTGAACTGAGCCCGCAAAGCAATCATCGCCAAAAAATCTTGCACATCTTTGTCGCTGTATTGCATTTTCAGATCGGATAGCATTTGATTGATATCCAAGGCGGACTTGCGAATTTGCTCTTCATCTTCCTGATTCGTTATTCCGAAAGGATAGATTCGTTCCGCTATTTTGACTCTAATCGTCATGCTCTGACCTTATCTGTTCAACAAGGCAATACATTTGTCTATTTCGCGCACCATCCGGTTTATCTCCAGTTTCGCCCGCCTGACGTCTTCCGGAGAAGATGCAATCGTTTGGGAAAACCTGAGATTTTGGCACTTTAATTCCAAATTCTTTAATTCCAAGTCTTTTACGCGAACTGCTTCCGACAATTCGGCGGCCTGTTGCTTCAATTGCCAATTACTCTTTTCAAGCTCTTTGGCAACAAACAGGACATTTTTGATATTTTTCTCCATTGAGAAAATAATGTCGTCTTGAATCGGCATGCCTCTTGTAAAAAAACTGAGACAAAAATAGTTGTTTTTTTTATATTTACCAAAGAAAATTGCAATATTTTCTTTTTTTATTACTTTACGTGCAGAAAATCAAGCGTCTATTTTTTCAAAATCAGCCGGCGGACAACAAAACGCACCAACAGGATAAAAAAGTAAATGACGACGGTGACGACAAGAACGGTTAAAATTTTGGTGTACAACTCTTTAAATTCTGTTCGGTAGCACAGGATAGTGGTCAGGTTGATGGCTTCCGCCAGTAAAAAACTGACGATTAAATATTTCAATTCTTTTTTTTGTTGTTGTACAGTGATGGTAATGTCTTTCATATCAGCATATTTATTAATTAATTGGTGGTTTGCGATTGTCTGAAATTGAAAATGAGGGAGAAACGGAGCGTGTTGGCTAACGGATCCCTGTTTTGCGTGGTCACAAGATATGAAAAATCTATTTCAAACACGTTGAGCACCACGCCTACGCCCATTGCGAAATAGCGTTTGTTGCTTTTCAGCCTGTTTTCATGATGATAGCCGGTACGGACGGCGAATATGTTTTTGTACATGTACTCTAACCCTACTCCGCAGGCTATTTCGTGGATTTCCTCTTCAAATCCGCCCGGCGCGTCGCCGAAAGACTGGAAAATGCCTTTTACCACGCCTACATTGTCGTTTTTCCCTTTCACAATGGTATTTCCACTTTTTATTGGCGGGGTGGGCACCAGCAGTTTGTTGAATTCGAGCGTCATGGTCAGTTTGTTATATTCGTCGAAAAAAATGCCGGCGGAAGCGCCAATAGCCAGATTTGTGGGGATAAACATCTTTTCCTGTTCGTTGGCATAGGTCATTTTTGCGCCGATGTTCGACATGCTGGCGCCCAAAGCCCATGTGCCGCGTCTTGTGCCCAGCATCATTTCCGAATGATAGTATGCGGCAAAATCGGCGGCGAAAGAATTGCCTGCTTTGGCTTTGCTGCCTGCTTGTGCGGAAACGCCGGACGACAAATCGGAACGGATGTATCTGAAAGCCAATGCTGCACTCATGTTGTCGGAGAATTTACGGGAATAACCGACGTCAATTGCAAATTCGTAAGGATTGCCGGTGAGCAGTTCCGCTCCGTTGGCGTCGCGGAAGGTAATACTGCCCATGTCAAAATAGCGCAAAGACGCCGACATTGTCTGAAGGCGGTCTATTTTCATATAACCTGTCAGATACAGCAGGTTCATGTCGCCCACCATAGAGCGTAGCCACGGCGAATAGGAAAGGGACACCCCTCCCTTCTCATCCAGCACAACGTACTTTGCCGGATTCCAATGTTGCGCATTGATGTCGGGCGCGGTGGCAACCCCCAAATCACCCATCCCCGACGAACGGGAGTCGGGTGCAATGGTCATAAAAGGGACTGCCGTGCGGATGGCGTTAGGTTCGTTATTGCCGCCGGTCTCCGAGGGATGCACTTGCGCAAATACGCCAAACGGGAATATGCCAACGGCAAAAATAACGCTTGCTCTCAATCTTTTCATCATATTTCATCACTTTAATCTACCCGATGAAGGCAACATTATAAACGTATTTTTGATACTATTATTATTTTGTGCACATGAAAAGTTTTAAAGAAAAGTTATCTTTGCGGACAAAAAGACGATGACACGGCAGTCGGACAAAATTTTCCCGTTTATTGACAAGCAGTTGGCTTCATGGAGCGAGGGGCGTTTGCGGTTCGGGCAATTGAATGATGTGTTGTACAAATCGCTGACGGTAAACGGCGTTGAGGTGAAGATACAGTTCAATCCGGAACGGGTGCGTTCCGCTACCGCACAAGTGACTGCCACAGCCATAAAGCGACGGCAGTGTTTCCTTTGCCGTAAAAACCGCCCGCCCGATCAGATGTACCTGTCGTGGAGAAATTACCAAATACTGGTTAATCCGTACCCCATCCTTCCCCGTCACTTGACTGTGGCTTCCGCCCGTCACCAGCCGCAATTCATTCTTTCGCGGGTTACGGATATGCTGGATTTGACGCGCTTTCTGGAAGGGTTTCTGGTGTTCTACAATGGCGCTCAATGCGGCGCATCCGCTCCCGATCATTTCCATTTTCAGGCTGTGGAAGCGGGACATACGCCGCTGGAACGTCTGATGGACGGCTACGCCACCGAAAAGACGACGGGCATGGGATTTTCCGGACGTTTACACTACTTTTCGGGCAAAAAAAAATCCATACTGCGCGATACTTTTGAAACGGTGTGCCGTGAATATGAAAATTCTCCGGACGCCGAGCCAATGATGAACGTTTTTTGCCGGCACATGCACGGTATCTGGGAATTGACTGTCATTCCGCGACTCAAGCACCGTCCGGAATGTTACTGCGGTGTGGGTGATGCGCAAATGCTCGTCAGCCCGGGCGCACTCGACATGGCGGGAATTGTGGTAACCGCCCGCGAATGTGATTTCCGTAAGCTTGCAGCCGAAAATCTGACGCAAATTTACCGCGAAACGGGATGTTGGTGAAAAGGGACTTTGCCCCGTTGCTACTGCATCCCTGCGAAAATGGATTACTCAAACCTGTGGTCGGAGCGGATTTTTTGAATATCCACACCTTTTACCGCGTCAATCCATCCCGCCCTGACGGCGCCTGTGGGACTGTCGTATTTCGGGAAATAGGGCTTAATGTCAATCAACGGCGAAGCGTTGAGCATGTCGGCGCCTGTGAAATGTACGATGTTGCTTTCCACAGCGGTCAGCGGAACGATGGAAATACCCAGCCTGTTCGGGCGTTTCGGGGAACGGGTGGCAAATACGCCATGTGGCGTCGTGTCCATGAAAGGGACGGGTTGCAAGATATAACCTTCCACTTTGTGGAACAAATACAGCAGAATGATGTGCGAAAATCCATCCAAGTCCATCAGTCCGTCTGCATACGCTTCATCCATGACGATTTTTCCTGCTATACCTTCCGCTCCTGCCGGTTGTACGGGCATTCCGGCAATATGTTCATGCGGTGTGTAAATGACCCCTATCGGGACAATGTGTATGTCTTCCATATATTGGTGATTTTGATATGTTTGTATTTATAAATCGAAGCCACAGTAAGACAGATTGAAACTTTTGTTGCAGACGGGAAAATCGGAAACCTCATTGTTGCGTACCGCTAATGCCAATGCCATCCAATTGTGGAACGAGGGGTCGGTGATTTTGTAGCGGACAATGTTGCCGTTGTCTCCGGTGACGGCACAATGGCAGATTTCCCCGCGCCATCCTTCGGTAAGGGATAAGGCAAATGAACGGGGACGGGTATGTGCTGTGTCAGGCTCGGCGACGTCTTCGCCGGGGATGTTGCGCAACAGTTGCCGTATATAATTTACGGACTGCAACGTTTCGTCATGACGCATTCGCGCCCGCGCCAGAACATCCCCCGACACATACAGCATAGGCGCGTGCCCCAGCAGGCGGTACACATCGCCGGGATGCGACATGCGTATGTCACGTTTCACACCCGATGCGCGAGCAGCCATACCTACGGCGCCGATATGCAACATATTGTCGCGACTTACCGTTCCCGTCTTTTCAAAACGGGACAAAGCGGCAGGCATATTGAACAGGAAATTGCCCGTTTGTGTAAAATCACGTTCATAATCGTTCAGGATGCGTATCAATTGCGCGGCGAGCGTTTCCGTGAATGGGTAAAGCAAGCGTCCCGGTCGGATAAGAGTGCGTGCTAACCTGTTGCCCGTCCATGCTTGAAAAAAATTGATGATGGGCGTGCGCAAACGTCCGTACACCGCACTGCCCAGCTGATAGGCGATGTCGCCGCACAAAGCGCCGAGGTCTCCCGTATGGACAGCGATACGCTCCAGTTCGAGCGCCAATGTGCGTGCCCACAGCAAGCGACCGTCGGCAGGACAATCGCACAGAGCCTCCCACAGTGAGGCAAACGCACTACTATGCGCCACCGTACTGTCTCCGGCAATGTTTTCGGAAAGTTGTATGCGCCGGTTCAGTTGCTGCTCATTCGCCAACAACTGTTCCACACCGCGATGTTGATAGCCGAGCTGTATTTCCAGATGCAGGATTTTTTCGCCGTTGCAGGAAAAACGAAAATAGCCGGGTTCTATGATTCCGGCATGGATAGGCCCCACGCCCACCTCGTGAAGAGCTTCACCCTCGACACTGAAAAACGGGTATTGGTCGATACCGTTGCGCACCGGTTTCAGCCATGGATGATCGCTGTAACAAACGCCAAAATCTTCGTGTATTTCCCGCTCAAACAGGTGGAAACTCTTATGCACCGCCGTGAACGACGGCAACACCGCTCCGACATTCGCTATGCACGAGGACACCATGACGTTGCTTTCAAGGTCATCCGCCATACAACAAATCAGGCGCAGTTGCCCGTCCGCCCGAAAGGCAAAGTAACTCACACAATGGTACCGTTCTTCCAACGGCAACGCACTGTTCAGCCTCAAAAAATCCTCATACGGTAACGTCGGAATGGCTTCCATCCCAATTGCCTGACCATTGATTATCCTGATGTATTGTTCCATTTATATTGATTTTTTCTCAACAAACAAATCCGAAAATACATTTTGAGGAATAATAATGCTGACTTTTACAACAGTTACCTACTTCCGGATGATAGTTGAAACCACTTGAAGCAGCGGAAACACAACCATCGGCACTGACCGATTTTTCTCCCAGTGCAAGAGAAGACAAACGCGCCATATTTACTTTCGTAGCTTTGTCGGCTTTTCTGTTTTGGAAAGAGACATTTGCATTCATGGCTGCCACAGCAATTATTGCCACCCCGCCAATACAGAATAATATTTTTTTCATGTCATAAAAATTTTAAATGATTGAAAAATAATATGACAAAGGTACGTCATAATTTTCCATATGTAAAAAATATAAAAATTTTCGGATAAGATCAAACTGTTCATTATAGATTTAACCTGCTGATAATTTGAATTTTTATCAACATCACGCATAAATTTAGCGCTGACAGTGGTTTGCCAACCTGTCCGGTCGGGTTCATTACATGTAGCTGTGTATGCCTCCGATGAAAAAACTAACACCGAAAAAGGTTATTAGGATGGAAAGAAAGGCGATAATGCAGTATCGGTGGAAGTTTCCGGTGTTTTTGAAAAAAGTCAGACTTTTCCGGTGCAACGGCAGGGCATACACCAGCAGGGTGATCAAAGCCCATGTTTCTTTGGCATCCCAGCCCCAGTAACGTCCCCACGAAATATTTGCCCACATCGCGCCGATGAAAATGCCTGCCGCTAAAAGAAACAATGCGGGGTACAATAGTCGTATATTCAAGCGGTACAACTGTTCGCGGTGTTTTGTGTAAGAAATTGCGACAACGCTCAAAATTGTTATTGCCAGCAGCAACAGGTAGGACACTGCAATCACCGATACGTGGAGCGCCAGCATCGGGGAACGGAGCACCGGCGTCATCGGGTTGATGCTGGAAATGTACCATCCTGCGCCTGTTACGGGGATAAGCAGGCAGAGGATACCTTTCCAGCCGATGCGCAACCACAGGAGAAGCGCCATACTCACAGCGAGCAGCAGATAACCTGCGTAAGTAATACCGATGCCCCACGGATCGCGGCTCACCAGCAACACAACTCCCATCTCGTCCGCGTCATAATCCATCTGGTAGAAACGGTAAGCTTGACGCTTGAATATTTTGTTCATCGAAACCATCACCGTTTCGCCGTCCACTTGTAGAAAACTGATATAATCGGCAGGGATGTCCGTATCAGGGTGATATTCGATGTCAAACAGGAGTAATTTCACGCCGAAAGGAAGCGGCTGCTCTGTTTCCTCATCGGAGAGATAGGAATGAACGGTTTCGGTTTGCCGGATGTGTACATATCCCCTGTCTGCCGAGAGATAGGTGACCAAAGCGCCCAACAGTATGACCGACAGCGAGCAGTGGAAAAATACGCCGTACCATATCGGACGAACAGAGAGTCCGTGTGTTTTCAAATGCGTAAGTGCGCCGGAGAACGCCGTGAAAATATAACCCAAGGCGCTGACGCCCAATACAGCCCACAACAAAACGAACCACCATGCGCCGTAAATGTATTCATGCACGGTTTCGCTGCCGAAGAGTTTTTCCAGAACGGTGGCAGCCGCAAGAACCGGCAATAGTGTTATCAAAATGTAAAACGCAAAGCGCCGCCGCAAAAACATGGTAAGGGACTTTCGCAGGGCATTTTTAATAAAACGGATGTAGCTCATGACGTTAATCATAACAGTTCCAGAATCTGTTCCAGTTTCATGCCTCTGGAAGCTTTCACCAAGATAGTTTGTTGATTCGGCGGATGGTTGATCAGCCATTTTTTCAACGTTTCAACGTCTTCAAACGCTGGAACGCCGGGGTAATGCTTTGCCGCCTGCATAAAATTTTTTCCGGTCACCGCGGCGGTTACCTCAGGATGGGCTACCAGCATGTCCATAACAGCGCAATGCTCGGACGGCGACGCTTCGCCCAGCTCAAACATGTCGCCCAGAATCGCCATCCTGTTGCCGGACATGCGTTCGAGAAAATTGGCGAGTGCGGCTTTCATGCTGGCGGGATTGGCGTTATACAAGTCCAGCAGCAGGCTATTGCGCTCTGTCCGTATGATTTGCGAACGATTGTTTTGCGGGAGGTATCCGGCAATTGCCGACACTACCGATGCGGGAGGCACTCCAAAATAGTTGCCCACACATGCTGCTGCAAGTACATTTTCCAGATTGTACGCACCGGCAAGTTGCGTTTGCAGGTCGTAGTCCGTTCTGCATATATTCAGTGCGATACGCAGGTATGGAGTGGTTGACGGCGTTATATCCCTGCACGAACTGCCGTATGGTATTGTTGTTGCCTGCGAAGTTGCCAGCATGTCTGTCAGTACGGTGTCGGTGTCGTGGTAGAAGATTGTGCCGCCGTGTTGTTCCAGATGGTCATACAGTTCTTTTTTTGCCTTTTTCAGCCCTTCCTCGTTACCGAATCCTTCCAGATGGGCTTTCCCGATGTTGGTAATCAATCCGTGTGTAGGCAAAGCAATGTCGCACAGTGTTTTGATCTCGCCCTGATGGTTGGCGCCCATTTCTATGACGGCTATTTGCGTTGTTGGCGTCAATTTCAACAAAGTGAGCGGTACGCCGATGTGGTTGTTGAGGTTGCCGGTGGTGGCAAGCGTTTCGTATTTTTCGGATAAAACGGCACGAATCAGTTCTTTTGTTGTTGTTTTACCATTGGTTCCGGTGAGGGCGAAAACAGGAATTTTAAATTTTTCACGATGCATTCGCGCCAAATCCTGCAATGCAAACAAGGCGTTTTCTACGACAAAGTAACAATCGTCCGTGACTACTTCCGGATTGTCCACCACTGCGTATTGGGCTCCGTTTTCCAAAGCCTTTGCGGCAAACAGATTACCGTCGAAACGTTCTCCTTTCAACGCGAAAAAAATACCTCCTCCGTTCTGTTTTTCCCGTGAATCGGTAACAATTTTCGGAGAGCGGAGAAACAACCGGTATAGTTCTTCCGTACGATTTCTCATTTGGATGTTAAGCGTTCAAAAAATCACCTGCTATGATCATCAACCGCACAAAAAACAAAAGGGGCGGTAAATGCCCCTTTTGTTTTTCTTTTTTTATCTTCCCGAGCGTGTGGGAGTCATGTGTCTGGATGACTGCGCTCCTACTCTTACCATTGCACAACGGAATCCGATATCGTTGCGCGATTGTTTTTCGTCCAGAAATCTTCTGGCGCCGGGGCTTAGCCAGTAAGCCATGTCGTTCCATGAACCGCCCTTGTAAACTCTTACATGGTCGCTGAGCAACGATCGTGTGGGGTCGTACATTTTTTCCGAACCTGCGTCTTTCAGACTTTCGTCGAAATAATCAATGGTAGAGGCGGGGTCGCCGTCTTCATAGTTACGGTAGTCTGCTTTGGTAAACTGGCGGCGTTCGCTCATGGCAGCTTCCGTAGAGATGGGTTCGTAACGCAATCTTCCCAAACTGTCTTTTTCGGCGAGACGCCCGTCTTCATCCAACTTCAGCACTTTAAAATCGTTACCTCGGAAAGGGTTGAAGTCTTCCACGTCTTCAAACGACATGGGACGATACACATCCTGTACCCATTCGTTGACGTTGCCTGCCATGCAATAGAGTCCATAATCGTTGGGCCAGAAAGAAGTCACAGGCAACGTATAACTTCCCCCATCGTTCAATGCGCCTGCAACGCCCATCATGTCGCCGCGTCCGCGTTTGAAGTTAGCCAGCATCACACCGCGGAATTTTTTCTCGTAGTTGCGAAATACATCGCCGTTCCACGGATAAAATTTTCTTTCGTACACGCGTTCGTCATACGAGTTGCCAATCAGCGCCAAAGCGCCGTATTCCCATTCCGCTTCGGTCGGCAGGCGATATTTCGGCAACAGAATGCCGTCTTCTATCTTCACGCGCCGTTCTTCCTGATCGGGACTGAGGCTTTTCAGGTTCTGCCTTACCACACCCTCATACTGACCGGCAAGGTACGCATCGGTATTGAAATTGTTTTCGTCTTTCTGGTTGGGGTCTTCATGCAAAATACCTTCGCGAACCAGTATTTTTTCGTTTACACGGTCGGTCCTCCACAGACAATAGTCATTGGCTTGCAGCCAATTGACGCCCACTACGGGATAACTGTTGTAGGACGGGTGACGGAGGTACATTTCTACCAACGGCTCATTGTAAGCCAGCTTGCTGCGCCAAACCAGCGTGTCGGGCAACGCTTTGCGATACACTTCAGGGTAAGACACAAACACGCGATTTACCCAATGCAAGTATTCCTTATAATCCACATTGGAAATTTCGGTTTCGTCCAGATAGAACGATTCCACCGTTACGCGGCGCGGTGCATTGTTCCATTGGTACATTACATCCTGCGCTACCCGTCCCATGGTGAACGTTCCTCCTTCAATAAATACTAAGCCCGGACCGGTTTCTTGCTCCGGTACATTCTTTACTTCAAATCCTCCATAGTTGGGGTCATTATAATTCCATCCCGTGGTAGGCGACTGTTGCTTGCCCTTGAACAATCCGCAGGAAGACATGCAAAGCACTGATACTAAGGACAGTGCGATCATTGAGAATTTACAACTCATCGGTAACAAATATTTAAATTTTCGCGTCAAAGATAATTACTTTTTTTTTTAAAATATTCTTTGTTCTTATTTTTTTTATCGATCATACAATTGTAAACTGTATTTCGAGCATTTTATTGCGTGCATCTTTTTTTTGGGATGAATTTTCCATACCAAAGTTATTTCATGCGCTCCCGTTCTCGGAAAACTTTTATTCGCATACGCCGACAACTTATGATCATAATTATATACGAATCTAAAATGATTTTGTTCCACTCCGGCGAAAAAAATTATGGATTCGGGTGAAAATTTTCCTGCGAACCTTGACCAAACTCCCACAAATACAGTGTTATACGCCACATTTGCACCTATTGAAAAAAAATTTTGGTATTGCTGTTTTCGGAAATAAAATCCTGGGGAGAACACCATTTTCTGGCTGTAGAATTTTCCGAAACGTAACGGGAAATAAGAAATAAAATGTGCACTCAGGCTGAGTGGCGTTCGTTTTTTGTTGATTTCCGAGAGGGTTTCCACCGGTCCGTTCAGATGGTGTGCAGCCATACCCGCGCTGTACCGGTCGGCATAATTGACGACGAGGCCGCATCCGAAATCGGGAAACCATGCGGAACGGTTGGACAGCGATTCGGAATTACCGGATCCTGTATAAGGGTTGTTGTCGGGCAGGGTCAGTCCCGACACATTGATGGAACGTTGCACGGCGGCGGCCTGTAATCCTGCCGCTACGGTAAGGTGGCGCGATGGCTTGAAGCGGTAACTGTACATCAGTTCCGCCGATGTCCGCGAATAGATGCCTCCGCCGACATCCCCGAACACCTGAACGCCTATACCGCTGTTGATGCCGTCAATATTCCTGTCGTATGACAGGAAATAGGTGCGGTATGCCTGTTGTTGATCGCGGAATCCCACAGTCATTTTGTGATAATCGTTGATGCCCGCCAAAGCGGGATTGACGGAAAGATTGTCAAACATAAATTGCGACAAAACGGCATCTTGTCCACAAACGGGGCATATCTGGCAAGCAGTTGTCCACATCATGAAGCCGCAAATCGTTTTTTTCATCCCTTACGTTATGAATAAGGAGACGTCCGCCGCGAATTAAATCCATCTCACGAGGCTGAAATCCTGTCGGTGCGGTAATGCCGGATGTTTTGGGAACATTCGGATGCCGAACTCAAATGCGCCTGTTTTGTTGGGCAGCACGGATACTTCGTAAATGGCTGTCCGTCCGCTGACGCTTGCCAATTGAAATTCCCCGTGTTCCAATAATTTTGTGCGTCCCTGTTCCGACAGCATTTCCACGATCAGAAATTCCACGCCTACATCTTCGGGGTTCAGTTCGTTTAAATCCAGCACGACTTCGCATTTGTATCCGTTGCCGACGATGATTTCTCCGCGCAACACGTCGGGTGTCTTCACGGAGAGTACTTCTATGCTTTCCCAACTGCGGAACACTTTTTTCTTCCACGACGACAGTTCTTTTGCCAAATCGAAATCGTTTTTTACCATTTCGCTTTTCCGTGCATACAGCGGCTGGTAATATTGCTTTGAATAATCGTTGAACATGCGCGTGGTGGTGAAATTGGAGGCTATCTTGACGATGGAATTTTTGATGAAACGCACCCAGCCTGACGGCACATCGTCATTGCTGCGGAAATAATACAACGGCGCCAATTCGCTTTCTATCAGCCCGTAAATGGTTTCCGCGTCCAATTCGTCCTGTGCATTGTTGTCATCGTAGGTTTTTTCTTCCGGAAGCATCCAACCTGCATCTTTTGTGTATCCCTCTGCCCACCAGCCGTCCAGCACGCTGAAATGTAGCACGCCGTTCATCACAGCTTTTTCGCCGCTTGTGCCCGATGCTTCCAGCGGACGTGTCGGCGTGTTGAGCCACACATCAACGCCCGATACCAAATGGCTTGCCAATTCCATGTTATAGTTTTGCAGGAACACGATTCGACCTAAAAACTCAGGGCGTTTGGATATTTCCACTATCATTTTGATCAGATCCTGACCGGCTTTGTCGGCGGGATGGGCTTTGCCGGCAAAAATGAACTGTACGGGCATTTCGGGATTGTTCACAATTTTCGCCAAACGGTCGAGGTTTCTGAACAACAGGTGCGCCCGTTTATAGGTGGCGAAACGTCGGGCAAAACCAATGGTGAGAATATTTTTATTGAACCTGTCGGCAACGTCCACAATATATTTCGGATTTTGATGGTTTTTGATGCTTGGATTGCGCAGATGGTCTTTCATGTATTTAATCAACTCTGCCCGTTGCTGGTTGCGAAGTTGCCATATTTCCTTGTCGGTTGCGTCATATATTTTGTCCCATCGGTCTGTTTGCAGTTGGTTGTTCACAAAATCCACGCCGCAATATTTTTCGTACAGGCGTTTCCATCCTATAGCCGTCCATGTGGGCCAATGCACGCCGTTGGTGACATACCCCACGTTGAGTTCTTCGGAGATATAGCCGGGCCACAACGGTGCAAAGATGTCCTGACTTACGCGTCCGTGAAGACGGCTCACGCCGTTTATTTCCTGCGACAGGTTTGCGGCGAGGAAACTCATAGAAAAGCGTTCGTTAGGATTGGAGGCATTGATTTTGCCCAATCCTGTGAATTGTTCCCATGTGATTTTCAGTTTATCGGGGTAGTGCGACACATACATGCGCATCAGTCCTTCGGGGAAAGAGTCGTGACCTGCCGGAACGGGAGTATGTGTGGTGAAAAGCGATGACGATCGTACAATTTCCAGCGCTTCCGCAAAGGTGAGGTTACGCTGATGGATGTATTCAAATAGGCGTTCCAGCCCGATAAAGGCTGCATGACCTTCGTTGCAGTGGTACACATCCTGTTTGAGGCCCATAGCGCGCAGGGCGCGGATGCCGCCGATACCCAGTAATATTTCCTGTTTGAGGCGATTTTCCTCTCCACCGCCATACAAGTGGTGCGTAATGGAACGGTCTTGTTCTATATTGTCTTCAAAATCGGTGTCCAGCAGGTAGAGGTCAACGCGCCCCACCTGCATTTTCCAAATGCGTGCATACAGGGTACGGCCGGGGAACACGATGTTGATGGTAGTCCAGTTGCCGTTGGCGTCGCGGATGGGGATGGCGGGGATTTTTGTAAAATCCTGCGAATCATGGAGCGCCATTTGTTCTCCGTTGGTAGAAATCACTTGCTGGAAGTAACCATAGCGGTACAGCAACCCTACCGCTACCAGATTGGCGTTCAGGTCGCTGGCTTCTTTCAGATAGTCGCCTGCCAAAATACCCAAACCGCCCGAATAAATCTTCACGGACGTATGCAATCCGTATTCCATGCTGAAATAGGCAATTTTCGGGTCTGTCCGGTTTTCTTTTTCTTTCATGTATTCGATGAACCTGTTGTGTACGCGATCCAGACTTGCCATGAATGTTCTGTTTTTTTCCAGATCTTTCATTTTGTCATACGGTATCTGTTCGAGGAATACTACGGGGTTCTTTCCACTGTCAATCCATGTGTCCGGACTGATGGAAGAGAAAAGTTCTTCCGCGTCGTCGTTCCAGCACCACCACAGGTTGTTGGCGAGTTCTTCCAACGCTTTTAGGCTTTGTGGGATGTTTTTGTTGATTAGCATCCGTTTCCATTTGGGCAGGTTGGCTACGTGGTATTTGTCCACCTGCGGAACGTCTTCAATCAGTTCTTTTCCGGGTGTGTACGACACCACTGTTTCATTCACACTGCGTAGCGCCATGTCGTATGCTTTTTTATAATATTCGATGAAGTTTGACCACAAGGCGATCCGCGAGGCTTCAAAAGCCTTTTCCCGTTGTTGCTGCGATTCTGTTTCGTTCAGACGCGAAACGTTATAAATACGGTTGGAAATAGCCGAAATCAGTTCCGCATCGTTGGAGTCGGTACGTGTCACCACAAATACGGCGTCATTTTCTGACGGCGCGTATTCTTTCACCCACAGTCCGAAACCTGCTAAGGTGGTGGTGATAGTTGGCACGTGGAAAGCGACGCTTTCGAGCGGCGTGTAGCCCCACGGCTCATAGTACGACGGATAGACCGACAAATCCAACCCTATCAGCAGTTGATAATAGGTGAGGTTAAAAATACCGTCGTTGCCGTTCAGATAGCAAGGCACGAAAATCACTTTCACTTTTTCGTCAATGGCGTTGGTAATGCCTGCTTGGGATATTTCCCGCAGCACGGGGTCGTAATCGGCGTCGTGAAGATTGTGGGTCAGGATTTTGCCGTCTTCGTTCTTTTCTTCCGGATGGAGCAGGATGTGTTGCAGGTCTTTGCGTGCCCCGTAGTGATTGGCGGGAATGAGTACAAACGCCACTACTTCCCTGTCAAGCGAATAGGCTTTCAACTCGCCCAGCGATTTAATAAAGATGTCAATTCCTTTGTTGCGAAATTCATAACGCCCGCCGATGCCCACAAACAGGGGGTTGTTGCTGACGGCGCCGAACAGCGCCTTTGCCACTTCCTTCATTTTGTTGCGCGCCACTTTTCTGCTTTTCGTGTATTCTTCTCCCTGAGGTACGAATGAATCTTCAAAACCGTTGGGCGTCACCACGTCCACATCCTTACAGAGAAAATGCGAGCATTCCTTGCCGGTGATGTCACTCACAGTAGTAAAACAGTTGGCATGGAGGGCTGCCATTCGCTCAAGCGACTGTTTTGCGATGACGTTAAATTCGGAGGCTTTTTGGTCGGGGTTGTAATTGGTCATGGCGCCGTACAACGGCAATTGATTGCCTGCGATGGAACGTCCCAACACGGTGGCGTGCGTAGTGAATACGGTAGCGATTTGGGGTATGTTCATTCGCAGATACAGCAGACCTGTGCCCGTCATCCATTCGTGAAATTGAGCCACTGCCGTATCGCGGATGGTGAAATGGAAACGTACGAAACTCTCGATGACTTTGGCAGCGGCATAGCCGAACAGCGCAGGTTCTACATAGTCCCACTGTCCTGACAGGGAATCCAGCTTGTAGGTTTCCCAGAATTTTGAAAAAATCTCGTCTTTTTGCAGAGTGAATGACTGAAAATCCACAATTACCACGATCGGATTGCCGGCAATATTCCAGCGTCCTATCCTAATGTGCAAACCTTCCTCATTAGCTTTGGTGCGCCAAGATTTGAACAGTTGAGCGTCTTCCATAAATTCCGGATTGTCTGACGTATCGCGCCACACATCCGGGCCTATGAGGATATAGTTGCTTTTGTACTCATTTACTAAGGTCAGCGCTTTGGTAGAAATTACGGTATGAATACCTCCTACCTTGTTACAGATTTCCCAACTGGTTTCAAAGATGTAATCTGGTTTTAACAGGTTTGCGTCCATTATGTTATGCGTTTTTTTGTTGAACAAATGACTTAATTTTAAGTCGTCAAAAGTACAAAAAAATGTTCAAAGGAGGTAAAAAAAAATAAAGAATAAAAAATATTGTGGGGGGATGAAATATTTACCGTATATTTGACGGCACAAATCAATAAATCTATGATGCTATGTAAATATAAGGAGTCGGATATGATGAGCGATCTGATATGCGATCATTACAATGTATTACTGGTGATGAGCCGTTTCGGCATCGGGTTGGGTTTTGGCGATAAAACGATAGGCGAGGTATGCCGCGAAACAGGCGTGGACGCGCGTACGTTCCTTGCCGTTGTGTCGGCGCATATTTCGCCTGACGGTCAAGGGATTGACGACGCATCGGTTGTGTCTATTGAAGGACTGTTGTCGTATCTGCACCTGTCGCATGATTATTTTCTGAATTATCGTCTGCCGGGTATCCGCGTCAAACTTGCGGACATGCTCGGCGAAAATCAGGAAGCGCTGTCAAAAGCTATTCTCCATTATTTTGACGAGTATGTGACGGAAGTGTGCAGCCACATGATGTATGAAGAGAAAACGGTTTTCCCTTATGTGCGCTCGCTGCTGACCGGCAAGCAACAGAATCGCTATTCCATTGCCGTATTCGGCAAGCAGCACGGACGTATCGAACTTCGCCTGAATGAGTTCAAGAAAATCCTCATCCGGTTTTACCCCTCGCAAAGCACCAACGAGATAAACAGTATGCTGTTCGACATTTTCAACTGCGAACAAGACCTTGCCTCGCACAACAACGTAGAAAACCGCTTGCTCATTCCCGCCATCATAAAAGAAGAACGCCGACAAAACAACACTCGTGAACATGTCTGTTAAAATTGCCGTTATCGAACCGTCTTTCATCATACGCACCGGCATCATGTCAATCCTGAAACACAGTGCCCGCGCAGACGTCTTTGAAATCAACGAAATGGAAGAACTGGGCGACCTGTTGCTTCGTCAAAATCCCGATATATTGGTAGTCAATCCCTCGTTAATAGGGGTATCCATCCTGCAAATCAAAAAAGAAATGCCGGAAATGAAATGTATCGCGCTGCTGCTGTCGATGGTGGACAACAACCTGATGAGCGTTTACGATGAAGCGATTTCCGTGTACGATACCGCCAAACAAATCAAAGACAAAATACAACGGATCACTTTCAGTTTTCAGGGAGCGGAAGAGCGGAACACAGTGCTCAGCTCCCGCGAAAAAGAAGTAATTCGCTGTGTGGTAAAGGGTTTGACTACCAAACAAATTGCCAAAACGCTCTGCCTTTCCGCTCACACCATCATCACCCACCGCCGCAATATTTCTACCAAACTGCAAATACACAATACGGCGGGACTGGCCATTTACGCCATCGTCAATAAACTGGTGACACCGGAAGAGCTGGAGTAAAGCCCCGTCCGGCATACGTCATACGCCATTTCGGATGTAAAAAACAGGGCATGAACAAAAAGGCAATTTGCAATGCAGACATCTCTTAGTTGCTGATTATTAATCATCAAATGACACTCTGCAAAAAAATCCCGTTATCTTTGCGCATTTATTAACATTCATTTCGTATTTTTGCGTTTTCTTTTGAAAATCATCATCAAACCAAGTGCATCATGTCAGACAAAAAATTATTTTCTGAATTTCCTCCGGTAACTTCCGCGCAATGGGAAGATCAAATCACCGTTGATCTGAAAGGCGCCGACTATGAAAAAAAATTGGTGTGGCGCAGCAATGAAAATTTTCCCGTACGTCCATACTACCGTAGCGAGAATCTCAACGATTTGCAATACCTCAATGCTGCTCCGGGAGCGTTTCCCTATGTGAGAGGCAAAAATAAGGACGCCAATGCTTGGCTTGTACGTCAAGACATAAGCGTCAAGGAAGGAGAAGACGCGCAAGCCAATGCCAAAGCGGTGGAGGCGATTGCCAGAGGTGCGGATTCCATCGGATTCAGCATCTGCATCAAAGGCAGAGTGCAGAAAGTGGACATGAAAACCCTGATGAGAGGGATATGCGCAGGCGCTACCCCCGTACATTTCTATTCGGGCGTAAGCGCTCAGCCGATTCTCGAAGCGTTGCTGCAAGACGGGGAAAGCAAAAAGAGCGGGCGTAGCGGCATACGCGGATCCATCTTTTTCGATCCGCTCGGGCGTTTGGCGTACAGCGGTTCGTTTTACGGACAGCAGGAATTTCCCGCGACAGAAATCAAAAAACTGATAGAAACCGCTCGAGAGACGAATGATTTCAAGGTAATCGGTGTAGAAGCGGCACATTTTCAGAACGCGGGAGCAACGTTGGTGCAGGAATTGGCTTATGCGTTGAGCATAGGCAGCGAATACCTCTCTCTGATCTCCGATGCCGGTTGTGAGGTGTCGGAAGTGGCGTCGCGCATGCAGTTCAAGTTTGCCGTCGGGTCCAACTACTTCATGGAAATAGCCAAACTGCGTGCCGCAAGGCTGTTGTGGGCAAATATCGTGAAAGCGTTTGACGGCAGTGAAGAGGCGGCTTACATGACGATACACGGCGAAACTGCAGATTGGAATATTACCGTGTAC
>JAISWR010000027.1 GCA_031270985.1 Bacteroidales bacterium
ATAACATCAGTACTGAACGAGATGGTAGCCGATCCGAAGGAGCGCGAAGAGATAGAAAAGGAAGCGGAGGCGTTGCGCACCATTGACGCCCTTTTCGGGAAGACACAAAGGAGACAGAAACACATTATCGAAGAGAAGGACAAAACGCTTGAAAAACAAGCGAAAACACTTAAAAAAAAGGACAAGACGCTTGAAAAACAGGCGAAAGCGCTTGAAGAAAAGGACAGGACGCTTGAAGAGAAGGACAAGACGCTTGAAGAACAGGCGAAAGCGCTTGAAGAAAAGGACAAGACGCTTGAAGAAAAGGACAGGACGCTTGAAGAAAAGGACAGGACGCTTGAAGAACAGGCGAAAGCGCTTGAAGCACAGGCGAAACAAATCGCATCATTGAAACGCCTGCTGGACACAAAATGAAAGGGGTGCAGTCGGGTAAAATTTTTTATCATTAACTTATGTTTTTACAAGATAATTTGTATATTTGCGCGTTTTTTTTGCGAACAAATCGAAACATTTTTGGTTGTCCATCGTATATATGGATGGATAGAAATATAATTCAGAATACTATGTGTATACGAACCTTAAAAGCTTTGAAGAGACTAATAATCAATCCGTTTCAGCATAGCAAACGACTGTATTTGCAGGGAATATTTTTATTATTGTGCGGGCTGTTCTTTTCACAACGCTTGGCGGCTCAGTTGGATTTTGACGGTTCCAAATGGACAGACCAGACCCAAGTCGATTTGACCGGTTCTTCATATTGTGCCCCGCGCACATATGAGGTACAGGTAACCGTACTCATTGACGCGGCTTATCTGGCGTCCATAGGCGTAGGCAATGTGGAGATAGGTTATCTCTGGGGCGACGGGACAGCTCCCGATTATATAAATCTAAGCGCCGCTACGGAGCTGTCGCCGGTAGGCTCAAAAAGGAAGTTTCAGGCATCCATATTTTCACACAGCTATGCAGCCACCGAAGACTGTATGTATCCCTCTCAGGCTTTCATCCGGCGGGTGAGTGGCCCCAATACCATTTCCTCCACCCTGCACAAGGTGTCGGTGTGGACGACGGACGATCAGGGGCGCGGAAGCTTGGTGCTGGTCGCTCCCAACGGAAAAAACGAATATTACGTGTGCGAAAAGCAGCCCATCAATGTACGTTTCAACGACCGTACCATCCTGAATTGTAATTTCCCCGACCCCGACGACAACCATTCCTTTACCAAAAACCGCGAAGAGCGCACCACACAGTTTGTGTACGACGTCGCCAATCCGGGCGGGGAGCCGCAGATACCGAATGTGAACATCACATACCATAATCTCACTTCGGAAATAAATGGACTGGGAGTTTCTTTCACCACCAACACGAGCGGCTTCACGCTTGATGAGCCAATGAACGAATACTCCGCAGAGATTCATGTGCCTGCAAATGAAACCAGCGCAGGACAGCGGTACACCATCCAACTGAACAAATGGAACGTGTGTAACCCGCAGCCGAGTGCTCCCGTTTCCACCACCGCGCAAATCATCGTCATCCCTACGCCGCCTGACCCTAATGTGGCAACGCTTGAGTTTTGCCACCAGAACCATTACAGCAGCCAGCCGAGTTTCAACCATGCGGTGACGCACACGTCGAACTTGGGCGGCATGACGGGCGGCGAATACCGCTGGTTCTTCAGCGAAAGCGACGCCACCCCCTTTTACACCAACACCAGCGCCAATTTCGACCCGCTTACGGCGGACAATCGCCCCGCAACGCAAAAAATAGCCCGCAACAAGGCGGGCGTGTACGAGTATTATGTGCGCTACCGCTACATACACACCGGCTATGACCCCGTGGTGGTGTGCGAAACGGAACTGGTGAAAATCACTTACAAGGTACGCGAAGACA
Source organism: Bacteroidales bacterium (assembly GCA_031270985.1). Classification (GTDB taxonomy): domain Bacteria; phylum Bacteroidota; class Bacteroidia; order Bacteroidales; family UBA4181; genus JAIRLS01. The sequence continues at coordinate 1,888 of JAISWR010000027.1, forward strand.
TTACCGGCGCGCCCGGAACGCCCACCGGACTTATGCAAGGTTGCCCGGGTGACGTCATTAACCTGAGTTATCTCTCCGCCCCCGCATCCTATACGGTGGGCGGCGCTACCCGCTATGCGTGGGAATACCGCATCGGCACCAACATCGCCTCTACCTCCCCCGCCAGCACTTCTTTCGGCTCATGGACGGCAGCAGACGGAAGCGTGCTGAGTGTTACCACCACTGATGGGCAGAATGCGGCTTTGACATTAACCCCCGATCCCACGCTGTCCAACATCATTACCATACAGGTGCGGGTGCACCGCGAATGGGTGGACGACAAAAATACCACCTCGGGGACTTGCGCTTACGTCTATGCGGGCAGCGACTGCAAGTACTGTCCGGGCAGCAGCACCACTTTTAACGTCACCGTCAATCCTTCTCCAAAAGTGACCTCGCTGACCCCCCTTACCAGCGAAATTTGCGCGGGCGGATCCGTCAACCTGACTATCGGCGGTTTGCACGGAAAAAGAAGCACCGCTGCGCCTTACGGCAGTTGGGATATCTCATGGACCAACGAAGATGATTTAAACGAGACGTTTACCTACCCCGCCGCCAATACCACAGTGCCGCAGAGCGTCGTGAAAACGGTCACTCCGCTTGACGGTACGGTGCACGAGTACAAGATTACCAGAATCAAGGACAACATCACCGGTTGCGTATCGGACGTCACCGTACCCGCCACCGCAGGCAACATCACCATCGCGAAGGCAAAGGTCATCAAACGTGCGCCGCTCCCGACGCCGACATGGGATGTATCGTCGCCGGCTAACGGCGCTAATTTGTGCGAAAATACCAATTATACGTGGCAGGTAGCCGCGCTCTCATCCGTGACGCTGGTCGGCCGACCCGTCGGCACGGTGTCCGACGAGGTGCGGAACATCCGCTACGTGTGGAAGCCGTGGGGCGCTTCCGACGTGGTGACCACCACCAATCCCTATACCATTTCCTCCGGTAGCGCCGGCGGCAATGTGAACGGCGTTTCCAAAACCATGACGGTGCGCTATCAGTATGAAACAGCTGTCGCCGGTTTGTACTGCCCCTCTGCCACCGAGTCGCGCAACTATACGGTCATCCCGCAGCCGAAAGCCGTGGTAAGTTCCTCCCCGCAAACCATCTGCGACGACGGCACCGCCACCGTTACTGTGAACCTGACGGGCGTCGCTTCTTCCGATTGGACGTTCTATTGGCAGATTGCTAAAGGCGCATACACCTCTGCTCCGATGCCTGCTGTCACCGTTGCAGGCACTGCTTCAGGCAGCGCCTCTACCACTGTGACCATCCCCAACAGCGCATTTGACGGTGCGTCCAAAGACGGCGCCTACACCTTCACGGTGACTTCCGTCACGCAGGCGCAGATGGCTACGGGCTGCCCGGGCGCGCCCTCTGGCTACGCCGTCATCAACGTGTGGAAAAAGCCGAATGTCGTGCTGGGCGGCGATAACGCCTCCAGTCATATTTGCGAAGGAGCGCCTTACATTATTCCCAGCAACGCTTTCAGTTGGACGAATCTCAACGGCGGCAGTTACACTATTACCTATACCAGCAGCGCGACAGGCCTTACGCAGCATACGGTATCGGGGCTGACCACTTCAAGCCCTCTGACCATTCCCGCCGCACATCTCAACACGGCTCCCGGCTCCCCTATTACGACTATCATCACGCTCGTTTCCATGACGGAAACCTTGAGCGGCTTGACTTGCGACGGTACAGTTTCCGGCTCACATACCATTTACGCCGATGAAAAACCGAACGCGGGTCCGGACTTAACAGTGTGCAATTACGAGGTAAACCTTGCTGCAACCGCCTACTCAGGCAACGAGTGGAATATCGCTTCCACCACTTCCGTGCCGTTGACTATTGTTGATGAGTATTTACACACAACAAAAGTACACATTCCGTCTGGATCTGCGGGCGTGTACGTGCTGGCATGGAAAAATACCGCCGGTTGCGCCGACACAATGATAGTGACTTTGCAAACAAATCCCCAACTGGCAACCATTCAGAGTGTCGCTCCCGAAATATGCGGCTTGAGCGTACGGCTCACGGGGCTGTCGGGTGGCGGCAACCTGCAACCGTGGGAAGAAGGCAGATGGACACTGATAAGTGCTCCATCCGGTCACCTGCCCTCCCCCCCAGATACTATCAGCAACGGCCAAATCGCCGATTTCACGGCGGATGAATACGGCGATTATAGATTCGAATGGAGAATACATACGAATTGCGGAAACGCTTACGACCAGACGGCTACGGTGGACATCAAATTTAAACAGATACCGAACACCAAACTGCCCAGTTCGCCCATAGAGTTGTGTCCGCAGCAAAATTATCCACATCCGTTTGAGGATGTCGTAACAGCTTTCACCACAGGCGTTAGCTACACATGGACTTTCAACGGCGGCGCCGCCGTGACAGGCAATCCGATGACCATCGTTGCGCCCGTCAACAGTACCACCTATGACGCAACCTACATGGTGACGGTGCAGGGCACGAAGGACGGCTGTTTCGAAGCCGTTAAGTCGTTCCCCGTGTACGTGAAACCCACGCCGACGATGCAAAATCCGGGCGACCAAACCCTGTGCAAGGGCGAGTCTTTCAACCTGTCCCTCTCTGACATCTTGAACAAGATGGACGGCGGCGTCAAATATACATGGGCAGGCACCACGCCTTCGCCTCACCCCAACGCCGGCATGGCGGACGGCAACGCTACTGTCGCCGCCTCGCCTTACAACCATACACTGACGGCAAGCCCCACAGCTGGACCGAATGAGGAAACCGGACTGCTGGAAGCCAAAGCCGAGGTGAGGGGTTGCGCGAGCGCTCCCGTCACCTTCCGCGTGACGGTGAACCCCACGCCGGTGATCACCTTTGACCCTGCGAGTCCCAATCAGACATACTGTTCCGGCGTGCCGCTCACGCAGAATGATTTGACCAAATTTTCCGTCGATGTGACAGGCACAAACCTCACATGGAGCTACACAGGCGCGAACATCGGCCTTGCACCCGTGAGCGACCAGCCGGCGGTGTATGTGCCTTCTTCGCCGGATCAATACACCATCACGCCGTTCACCACCTATGTCAACAGCACTGCCGCCACCGTGAGCGGAACAGTCACAGTGAAAGCCACTTATGTGACCTGCACCAAAACGGAAACATTCACCATGGGCGTGAAGCCGAAACCCGCCATCAGTCTTTCGCCGGTGGGCAATCAGGCATTGTGCGCCGCCGTAACGGCAAATACCAACACGTTCACAAACATCGTAGCCACGCCGGCTTACAGCTATACGCCTGCGCTGGATTACACCTTTGTGTCCCGCGACGGATTTTTTGCCAATGATCGTACCACGGCGCTGGATGTGCTTGCTACCGGTGCTGCGAACTCCATGAACACCATTTATGTGCCGGTGAGTTCCCACAACGGGGATAGCGTCATGCGGGTGGTCGTTTATCCGATTTACGACGGCTGTACGGGTGATTCCAGCGTAACGACGCTAACGTCGTGGCGCCGCCCCATCGTGAATCCCATAGCCGATCAGGCATTGTGTCCGGGTGGTACATTTTCGGAGGTATCTACCGGCACCGACATGAATTCGTCGGACATCAGCAGCATCACATGGAGTTTTGCCCCCCCTAACGCGGTAGGTAACGGTAGCGCGTCGGGCGTCGGCAACGTACCGAGCTTTGTTGCCTTCAACAACGAAACGCCGGACGACGTTTCTTCCACAGTGACGGTGAACGCCACGAGCACGCACGGTTGCCCAAGCGCTGTTGCGAAAACATACAAATACACCGTGTATCCGAACCCTAAGGTGAACTCTATCACATCGCCGGCTGCTTTCTGTCCGGGCGCCCCTGTGTCCATTCCCGCCTTCGGCACGCAAATCACTAAATCGGTCAGCATTGATTATTACTGGACGGTGACCCCGTCGGTGAACGTCGGGCTTCCGCTGGGCGAACAAAATGGCAACATTCCCTCGTTCACGGGCGCCGCCAACTTCGACGGGGCCGACCGGACAACGCAAATTGCGGTGAGAGCCGAGTCCAGCGACGGATGCGTGTACACCAACAATGCGCTGTTTATGCTCACCCTGAAAGCCGCTCCCAAAATGAACGCCATCACCAACCGGTATTTCTGTCCGGAGGTCGTGACGGACAACATCGGGCTGGTAAGCAACCTGCATACCAGCGGTAAAACCATGACGTACCATTGGAATCTGGATGATGCGAGTATTTCCTTAGGAAGCACTCTGAGTACTTCCGGGACGGGCAACATTCCCGCGTTCACCACCACCACAAATGTCTCCGGAGGAGAGATAACAGGTAATTTTGAGGCTTTTGCGGATGCTGATGGTTGCCGGGGCGACACCGTAAAGTTCACCATCATCGTGAGACCCAAACCCAACGTAACGCTCCCCACGCCGTCTTCTCCGTTCTATTGCACGAGCGAAACCACCCCGTTTTATACTTTCGGCACCACTTCGAGCGGCACCATCACCTATGAATGGACGAACAGCGGGGACTACATCGGCTTGCTGCAATCCACCTACACGCTGCCCTCCGTGCCGTCTTTTCTCACCGAAAACAATGTCGATGGCGGCGTGCATACGCTCACGGCAACCTATAAAGTGCGTTCCAAGCTGAACGGCGGCGGCGCCGTACCGGCATGTTACAGTGACACCGCCACTTTCACCATGACGGTGGCGCCTGTGCCGCAACTGATGCCCTATCCGCTCATATCCGAATGTGCGGGCGTCGAGATTACTCCCGCCGCGTTCGACCATGCGTCGGACAACCCGAGCAACAATTATACCTATGCGTATAATTGGGTGGTGACGTCGACCTTGTTCCCCGAACTGCAACAGCTCCCGCTTGGGACGGGGGCATTCCCGTCCACCCCACAGACAGGCGATCTGCCCGAATTTGTGGGCGACACCGCGCGGGGTACGTTCGCATATCCACCGAATCAATACCTGCCCAACAACAGTCTGTGGGGCACTGTCTCACGGAACGTCTGGATCAACGTGACGCCGCAATTGACGGATATAAGCACCGCCAAAGTTTGTACCGCTCCTTTGCCGCAGCAAATCTCCATAGTGATCAAGCCGCTGCCTAAGACCAAAATACAGGTGAATGTCGACAACTGCGTGACCGACGACAAGAAAATCCTGTACCAGACAGAGCCGACAGACGCGGTAGGCTCCACCTACGCCTGGAGCGTGGAAGAAAATGACCACTCCGCGCCCCTTCCCGGTTCGAACGCTCCGTTCATCCCCATTCCCCAGAACTGGAGTTATCAGGTGTATCAATACCCCAATCCGGCACAATCGTGGAATGGCTTCATCACGGTGGTGGAAACCAACAATTTCGGGTGCAAGTCCGACACCGTTCGCTCGTTTGTTAACGTCATACAGGCGCCGAAAGTGTTTGCGGGACCCGACACCTTTACCTGTTCCGCCAACTCCATCGTGCTGGATCAATCCCAGTTGATCAACGGTAATCCGGCATCTGTCACTTACGAGTGGTTTCCCAATACCTATGTGGCCATTAACGGCAACGAACTGACGCTTCATCCTACCATTTCTCCGGGCATACACGACTTCTTCCTTACAGTGACGGCCACCGAAAGCGGTTGCCGCAGCGAACGGGACACCATCCATATCTCGGTGGGGACAACGCCTTCCGCACCCATCATCGGCGACCAGACGTATTGCGCGTCGGAAACGCCCATGAACCTGAGCATCATCAGCAACGTCACGGGACAGGAGATTTACTGGTTCCGGGGCGATTACAACGACGCTTCGCAGAAATGGAGCAGCAGCAGCATCATTCCATTGCCCACCGCCGACGATCTGGATTCGGTGAACATGAAAGATCCCGCGCACCCGCTCGCATTACCCAATCCGCTGCCGTACATGGGCGGCGGTTACAACCAGATTGCCGAGATACGCTACGGTTCTTACCTTGTCAGCGCTCAAGGCTGCGTGAGCGACACCGCGGCGGTAACGCTGAACATCAAAATGCTGCCGCCTACGCCGGCTTCGGATGTGACTACCTATTGCGACAACAAAACCGGTCAGAAGTACTACACCCTGGACGCTCTGGGTAATAACATCTACTGGTATCCGGACAGTATGCTGCCGTCCAACCCCATGCGCCCGTCGCCGCTGTACAGGGGCAACTCCTTCACCGCTGCCAATATCAACGTGGGCGACACCGCTTTCTACATCCTCTCCATAGGCCCCAACGGTTGCGCCAGCTATTACGGAGAAAAACAATTAGTGGTGCATCCCAATCCGGTGGTGAACATTTCCATGCCGGACACGGTAGGTTGCTCTAATTACCTCAACACGTTGAACAACCTGGCAGACGAGCCTGATGTGGACTATGTGGTCAACTGGGGCGACGGTCAGGTGGACACCATTGCGGGGCTGGAAGTGATACAGCACATGTACATGAACAGTACCTCCATCAACGCCACGCCGGTGTTGCGGTTCTCCGCCATCAGCAAGACCAACAAGGGTGGCGACGGCCTGTTCTGCTACAACAGCAAGCAGATACAGATTGTCGCCTTCCCCAAAGTGGATGTGGACTTCTCCTCCAATTTCACCAGCGTCTGCGACCAGTCGGAAGTGGAGGTAAGCAAGCAACAGCGCATACAGTTTACCGCCTTTGCCACCAACGCTACTGAATTTGGATGGAATTTCGGCGACGGTTCGCCGATGGTCAACGCGCCCAACCCGACGCACATATTTTTTAGCAGTCACTCGGCGCCGCAAAAATACCAGCAGACGGATACGTTTACGGTAGGATTGCTGGCGAAAACCCCGCTCAATTGGTATGCGGGCAACACATATCCGGCGTGCGAAGCCTATGTTGAGAAAAAGTTTGCGGTGCTGCCGACGCCCAAGGCGGAGTTTTCCATCTTCAATACCGATGGCACTCCTGCACCCGACTGGATTTGTTCGCCGAACAGTTTGCAGTTTGACAATGCGCAATGGTCGTCGCCGAGCAATAACGGCGTCAACCTGAGCGAGGTGAAATACCGCTGGGAGGTGGACGGAGTGGCAAACAGAGGGGTGGATACGACGTATTATTTTGACAACCCGATGTTCATCGCCGAAGACCGCCATTTCATTCTGTACGCCACCAATTCGACAACCGGCTGTCAGGATACGGCAATGCACAAAATAGCGGTAATGCCGCATCTCTCCGCCGATTTCGTGGTGTCTGCCGTTGACGGCTGCGCTCCGGTGGCTACGCGATTCAACAGCACTTCTCCGGGCGCTCAGAAACACACATGGTTCTGGGATTCAAACATCCTGCCCACCCCAGCTTCGGGAGTTGTACCCGACACGGAAGGCATCAACCAGTCGATAACGTTCACCAATTCGTCGATGAGCGCCGTGAAACAGTACCATGTATGGCTGCGTACCGAAACGGGCGACTATTCGACGGGATACGATGCACGGAGATGCTACCTCTACAAGGATACGGTTATTTCGGTATATCCCGTCCCCGTTCCTGATTTTCAGGTGACTCCGGATTACATGAACTTCCCCGATCCGCCGATAGTGATCACCAACCAAATCCCCGTCCCCGAAAGAGATGCGCTGGATTATGTGTGGGAAATCGCCAAACAGGGCACAAACATATCCATGAAGATATTGGGGGGCGAAAAAGTGTCGGGACAATACCACATCAACGCCTGGGGCAAATTTGAGATTACCCAGTACGTGACCGCTCCCGACGGGCATTGCCCGATGTCGAAAACCCTTCTGGTGACCATCCTGCCGCCCGACCCCATCTCTGATTTCAGCGAAGTAACTCCGAGTTGCCTGCCGTACACGGTTCAGTTCGAGAATACATCCATCTGGGGGAACACCTATTTGTGGGATTTTGGCGACGGCATTACCTCCGATGCAGAAAACCCGATACATACGTTCGTAGATCCGGGCGTTTATACGGTAACTCTTGTCGTCACGGGCGATGCGGACAAACCGGCGATGTTTTCGCGCGAAGTAGTGGTGCATCCTGTTCCCAAGGCGGTGTTCAACATCAAACCCGAATTTTTGTGGGTAGGACAGACGGCTTACACCTTTAACCTGACCAGCCACCTTACGCCTTCCGGCGACGTCTATTCTGTGTGGTACGAGTGGGATTGGGGCGACGGTTCTGAGAAAGACACCCTTCGCCAGCCGGAACATGTGTACCGTTCCTCGGGCGATTACGACATTACCCTCACGGTGGGCACTTACAGCGATCCGGGATGTATCTCTACCTTTACGCTGCCCAGAGCCATTACCGTGGAAAATGCAGGCGACATCATCTTTCCCAATACGTTCAAGCCCTCTCCCGACGGCGAACCCAGCAACGTGATACCCAACGCGCATTCCTACCGGAATTACCTCTTCTTCCCGCCGGTGCTGCGTACCACCAAAGAATACTATTTGGCGATATTCACGCGCTGGGGACAGATGATCTTTGAAACCACCGACCCGACACGGGGATGGAACGGATATTTCAGAGGTACGCTGTGCAGGGAAGATGCGTATGTGTATAAGGTAAAAGGAGTGTTTGACAACGGACAAGCCTTTGAAAAAATGGGTACTGTCCTTTTGTTGAGATAACTAAATGATGTCAGATTGAAAATGAAAAAATACAGTCAATATGTGTTTGTGTGCATGATGGGGTGGGTTTTTCTGAAACCCGCCTCTGCACAGGACCCCCAATTTTCGCAATATTATTCCGCACCGTTGGTGCTGTCGCCTTCCTTTGCCGGTAATTCACTGGGTTCCCGCGCCTTTGTCAACTACCGCGACCAGTGGGCGAAGTTGCCCGGATCGTTCGTGACCTATTCGTTGGCGCTGGACAACAATTTTTACCGTATCAACAGCGGGATAGGTCTGGTGGTGTTACGCGACATGGTGGGGGCGGCGAAATACGGGAGTACGATGGTGAAAGGCCTGTATTCCTATCGTTTCAACTTCAACGAGGACTGGCGCATCCGTCCGGGCATATCGTTCTCATGGGAACAGCGGAGCATCAGTTTCAGCCGCGTCGTCTTCCCCGATCAGATAACGTCGGACGGGGAAACGCATACAAGCATTGAGACACTGCCGGAACCGTTTTATTTCTTTGACGCCGGCGCTTCGGCAGTGATATACAACAAACGGATGTGGTTCGGACTGGACGTAAACCACTTGATGCGCCCCAACATCTCTCTGGAACGGATGGACTCGCGTGCAGCCATACAGTGGTCGCAGTTCGGCGGCGTCAATTTCAGGCTGAACAGGGGTCTGAGCAGCTCCCCCGAAGCATTATCGGTGAACTACCTCTTCAAAGCGGCACGCAACTTTTATCAGTTCGACGCAGGCGTTAACTGGTACCGGTCGCCGTTGATGATTGGAGTGGGATGGCGCGGCTTGCCTGCTTTTACCGCTAACTATGCCTCTTACGACGCGGTGATTTTTACCGTCGGGCTGACGTTCAATAATATTTCCGTGGGATACAGTTATGATTTTACCGTGTCGTCACTGGGTCCTTCGACAGGCGGTTCTCATGAAATCACGTTTACCATCTCTTTCAACGAAGGTCAAAAATCGGACAAAAAAAGTTCCATCCCTTGCCCCGATACGGTGAGACGTCTGATGTTTGTCAATAAAGAACCTTACCGTTAAGCGATGAAATACCATTTTTGCGGTCATAGCGGTTTACAGTTGCCCGCCATGTCGCTGGGACTGTGGCAGAATTTCGGCGGGACGGATGACTTCCGCACCGTAAGCGAAATGATTACGGGCGCATTCGACAGGGGCATCACTCATTTCGACCTTGCCAACAATTACGGGCCTCCGCCCGGCAGCGCCGAAGTCAATTTCGGTAAAGTGCTGACAAAAGAGTTGAAAGGACACCGCGATGAAATCATTGTTGCTTCCAAAGCGGGACACCGCATGTGGGAAGGACACTACGGCGACGGCGCTTCGCGGAAAAGCATCATTGCAAGCCTGCACCAAAGCCTGAAGCGTACGGGAGTGGACTACTTCGACATTTTTTATTCGCATCGCTATGACGGACAAACACCTGTGGAAGAAACCGTTCAGACACTGATAGATATTGTCCGGCAAGGGAAAGCGCTCTATGTCGGCATTTCCAAATATCCTGTGCAAAAAGCCGAAGAAGCATACCGGATCATGCAGGCGCAGCACGTGCCCTGCCTGATCTATCAAGACAGATACAATCTGCTGAACAGGACGCCCGAAGAACAGCATTTTGCGTGCAACAAACGCTACGGAACGGGCTTCGTGGCTTTTTCGCCGCTGGCGCAGGGACTGCTGAGCGGGAAATACCTGAACGGCATACCCGACACTTCGCGCGTTCGCAAAGGATTGGGGTATCTGCAAACAAAAGACATCACACCGGAAACGCAGGCAAAAGTCGCCGCGCTGCAATCGCTGGCACAGCAACGGGGACAGCCGCTCGCCGAAATGTCGCTGGCTTGGCTGCTCAGCCACGAAGAAGTGACGTCGGTGATCATCGGCGTTGGCAGCCTGCAACAAATGGACATGAACCTGAAAGCGCTGGATTCCCCAGCATTTTCGGAAGAAGAACGGAGACGGATAGACGAGATCACACGAACATGAACGCGCGAACCACCACTGTTCGTACCAAACGATCCGTTGAGTGATGTGCAACAAACAACATGCAAGAAAAATTTACTGTTCCCACAATTTCAGTTGTACCGGCGCAGGTTTTCCGGCGTCGCCGAAAACCGTTTTCCCTCCATATTGACAGGACATCTTGCGTTCGTGACGTAGCCAATTGTCGAAATAATCGGTGGGCGAGTATCCTTTTTCCATATCACGGGCTATTACGGAGAGATTTTTCAGTGCGTCGGCTTTTTCCCTGTTGCCGAGTTGAGCCTGACGGATGGCTTTATCGAAAATTTCAATGGTTTCGTCATACACGTGGATAGGCACGGGAAAAGGGTGTCCATCTTTACCGCCATGTGCAAAGGAAAAGCGTGCAGGATCGGAAAAACGCGACGGTGTGCCGTGAATCACTTCACTCACCAATGTGAGGGATTGTATCGTTCGGGCGCCTACGCCTTCCAGCAGCAACAGAGATTCCATGTCCGCGACGTTTGTTTCGTGCGCCAGTATCAGTGCCGCACCCAATCTTTTCAGGTTTACGTCGGCAATGCTCACCTCGTGATGTGCAGGCAGAACGAGGGCGGCTTCGCGTATCACGCTGTCGGGTCGTTCTTTGGTCAATTGCAGGATACCCGCTTTGGTCGAAGCCGCTGCTTTCGCCGTTAGGTTAAGGATCAATCCGCGATTGACGCCGCATACCGATGTGTGCGGCTCTTCCGTGAACGATTGCAGGGGCGCCGACAACCAATGGTAGCGCCTTGCCATCTTTTCTTCCGTATTCATGCCTTGCTGTATCACCGCCCATTCGCCATCACTGCTCACCACAAAGGAATGAAGGTAAAGTTGAAAACCGTCCTGCACGGCGGTGTTGTCCACCTTAGCGGACAGTCTGCTGCACCGTACCAGATCGTTGCCGTTCAAGCCCGTTTTTTCGGCGACTTTCAGCAATTCGACAGGTGTTTTGAGCGACGATTTGCCGCGTCCGCCGCACACATACAAACCAAGTTCCGCCGATCGTCGGTTAATCGCCTTTTTCAAGGCGCTCATCACCGATGTGGTGATACCGGACGAATGCCAATCCATGCCCAGCACACAGCCCAGCGACTGAAACCAGAACGGGTCGCTCATACGTCGTAACAACGCCGAACGTCCGTATTCCGCAACTATCGCTTCCACTATGGCGCCACCCAACAAACTCATGCGTTGTGCCAACCACTGAGGAACCGTCCCGTAATGAAGCGGTAAATCCGCCGTACCCCGTTTCATTATTTTTTTTTTGCAAAGATACTTTTTCCGTCGAAAATCAAAAAACGGACAGTGACATAGGGCAACATTTATCTTCGATGAGCGCTTCACCATTCAGATTGTCCATAATCTGTGTTGCATAAAATGCAAATCTTTTTTTTTGCTGCATCAAAAACATGCAAATTTTTGTGCAACAAATATTTACATCAAGAAATAACCGTATTTTTGTCCATCGAACCTCATTTTTATATTTTTTTTAAAAACGACATGCGTCATAATAAAAATTTTGATTATTTTTGTTTAAATATTTTAAAGCTAATTCTTATGAAAATCAGAACAATATTGACATTAACGGTTTTATTGTGTTTCGCGTCATGCGGCACTGTCGAAAACGAGATGAAATACTCTCAAGAAATGGTAGAATCCAGGGCATTGACCACCTACTTGTCCGGCGAAAAGGAAGCGCGCTGGAACTATGTGGCGGGCCTGGTTGCCAACAGCGTACTGAAAACATGGCTGCAATACCCCGAACAAACCGCGTATTACGAAGCGGTGAAACGATATGCGGACGCTTGCCTGAAAGGGCAGGACACAATAGCCGTAGGGGAAAGCAATCTTGACGACCTCGCAGCGGGAAAGATTTTCTTTGTCCTGTACCGCACCGAATTGGCGAAAGGAAATACGGAGGACGCCACCCGTTACAAAAATTGTGTGACCTTTTTCCGCAACAAGATGAAACACAATCACAGCCGTATTGCATTGCCTTTGCAGGGTGTGGGGGGATTTTTCCACAAAGCACAATATCCCAATCAAATGTGGCTGGACGGTTTGTACATGGGGCCGGCTTTGTATGCCGAATGGCAGTATAACTTCGGCGAGGAGGAAGGCTTGGACAGCAACAACGAATCATGGACGGACATTGCCAACCAATTCATCACCATCCACACACATACTTACAACGCGGAAACAGGACTAAATTACCACGCATGGTCGGCTGATCCCGAAGACCCCAACTCGTTTTGGGCAAAGAAAAAAGCGCCTTATTTGGGATGCTCTTACGAATTTTGGGGACGGGGCATGGGATGGTACTTTGCCGCGCTGGTAGACGTTCTGGAATTGATGCCCAAAACGCATGAAGACTACATTGAGATACAGGACATCGCCAATCAGGTGGCTGCCGGACTAAAACGATGGCAAGACAACGAATCCGGATGCTGGTTTCAGTTGCTGCAATACGGTAAGGATCTGATTTCCAATCCGTCAGGAGAAGAATCCGGAGGAAAAATATACAATCAGTGCGACCATTCAAACTATCTGGAATCTTCCGCTTCGTCCATGTTTACCTATGCGTATCTGAAAGGCATCCGTACCGGCACGCTCAATAAAGACGAGTATCTCCCCGTAGCGCTCAAAGCGTACAAGGGACTGCTGGACACTTTCATCCGCACGGAAGATGACAACACGCTGAGTATCATACAGTCCTGTAATTCGGCAGGATTGGGACCCGCACGAAATCCCGCCCGCACCGGTACCATCAATTATTACCTATGCGGTCCGGACGTAACGGTTGTGCAAAATGAAGGAAAAGCCATAGGCCCTTTCATCATGGCAAGTCTGGAATACGAATTGCTGAAAAAATCCGATTCCAAGTAACCGTTTTTCCGGCATGTCCTTTACGAGTATCTTTCCGACATTGATTATTTTGCTGATTTTCGGTGAAGTCATATATTTTGTACGAGTAGAGAGAAAAATGAAGGCGCAAGAGGCGCAACTCAGGCAACGGAAAGAAAAAGCGGCCGAAAATTGCCTCTTGATGGAACGGCAATGTGAGATTGTGCGACGGGAACACAACCGTTTGCAACAATCCAATCTTAAAAAAACAGAGTTGTTCCGAAATATTTCGGAGAACATCCGTGTGCCGGTAACTGTCCTGAACAATAAACTGTCCGAATTGATGAACGATCAGGTAAAGGAAGAACGGTTCGGGCAGGCCACATCCACACTTTCCGCGATGATGAGTTCCATATCACTGCTGCTCGAAAATTTATTGCAATGGTCTAAATATCAAACATATGAATATCCGTTTCAACTTCGGCATGTGAAAACGTCAGGCATAGTAAACGACGCCATCAACCAGCAAAAGTTCAGCGCTGCCGAGAAAAATATCGCACTGTGCAACATGCTGGAAAACGACGCCACCATGTATGCCGACAAAGATATGACGGTTTCCGTACTGAAAACCATTCTGCAAAACACCATCAGTCTGATGGATAAAAACGGTAGCATCACTTTTTCGGGCGACAAACAGCCCTTACTGATCTGCGTGAAAGGCAGCATCCCTATGAAAGAATTGTATATCAAGCTATTGCATACGGAAAGTTATGACAATGGCTGTCCGGAAGTCGAAAAATCCATTAAACTCGGGTGGATGTTTTGCCGTTCGGTGGCAGAACGGCATAACAGCCGCATTGACATCAGCGAAATTTCCGCCGACACGCTCGGAATACAGATCTTTGCACCGATTGCGAACTGATTTATTTGTAAAAAATCACAAACAAATGATGTTGGAAAGCAAATAAACGTTATTTTTGCATTAAAATTTAGATGGAATTGAGCGATGAAACAGATTTTTTTCTTTTTCATATTATGTTTTGCCGGTGGGCGTTTATGTGCTCAAGCGGTGCCGTCCGAAGAGGAAAACATCCCGTTTTTGGTCACTTTCGGAAATAAAGCCGAATTGTCATGGGGGGATGATGATTTTTCTCAGGTCTTTTTTTTTCTGGTGCCCGAGACATACAATGGCATGGTATTTCTGCGCATATTCGACCCTGATGTGGGCGGTATGCACGATGAGGCAAACGGTGCGTTTGATACCAAAATGCAATATTTGGTGTACGGAGGCAAGGAAGCATTCAGTCATCCCGACGCACAAGGCGTTGATCCCGTCGGCAATTACAAGAGCGGTAATCTGTTGGCATCCAGAATTTTTGATGTAGATCCGAGATATGACAACAACTGGTTTACCTTCGGTCCGTTCAATCCCACGGAAGGAGAATATGTGGCTGAATACAAAGGATATATCTTTAAGTTGATGTGCAACGGAATAACCGGCAATGATGGAAACCTCTATCGCTATTTTATGAGTTTGTCCGGCACGGAAAATACCCCCATCGAAGGCGGCAATGCTTTTGCGTATGAATATTCCTTTCGTATGCACAATAATGCGGAACAGGTGTCGCATATTTATCCGTACATTGACGAACGCTGTATCAAGGTGAGGCAGGATAATTTCGATTGGGACGACGACGGAAAAATCAGGGTATCGTCCGGAGTGCGGCGCGAACAGTTGTGCGTCGTGTCGGGCGACAAGGTTTGGGCAACCAGCGAGTTTGCCATTATGGCCGACGAAAAAGGAAAATCGCTGGACTTCCAGTTTATCAAAAGAAAGCCGCCGGTACAAAACAACAACGTAGTCATCAATGTGCGCAACCAGTATGGTGAATTGATGCGTTTCTATTCCAGCCCCATAGGCGGAGTACCCAAATATAAATACAGTATCGGGGCGCGTAAGAAAACAGATGCCAAGCCCTAATTCTATCAATAAGCAGAAACAATGAGCAGGAATGTATGGAAAATATGCAGCATGTTGATTCTTCTGCTGTTATCCCATTTCTGCGGTGCCCAAACGTACAGGTTTCGCCAGTACGGCATTGATAAAGGTTTGTGCCACCACACCGTTTATGCCATAACTCAGGATAAAAACGGTTTCATGTGGTTTGCCACAGGTATGGGCTTGTGCCGTTACGACGGTTTTCAATTTTCTTCCCCCGAAAATATACCGGTAAGCAATGTCACTACCGCCTTTGCAGATATGGAGGGAAACCTGTGGTTCGGCTATAACAGCGGATTGGTGCTTCGGTATGACGGTCATCGCTTTTCTACGGCAGACACGCTGAGTAACACCACCATCAACCAGATTACCCGTTCTCCGGAAGGGTATATTTTGGTTGCCTCCCAAAATAGCGGCATCGTCAGCATTGCACCCGACGGGAAAACTGACCGCATAGCACCTAAAGAACTTGAATATCAACTGATTTATTCCATCTGTTGCATCAGCAAAAACCGTTTGTTGATCGGTTGTGACGACGGACTGTACCTTTGCAATTACAGCGTGCATCCGTTTCAACTGGAAGTGTTGTCGAAAGTGGCGGCAACAGACTATGAAACGGTACGTACCATTGTTCCCGAAAACGAAAGCGACCGTTTTTGGGTAGTGATGGAAAACAGCGGGCTGTTCAGCCTGTCCGTTACGGACGATGTCTGCACGACCGCCAAAATAGACGTGCCTGTTTTTGACGGAGCCCGTTTGCAGTCGGTGTATGAAGACAAATATAAAAATCTGTGGGTTTCCACATTGGATAAAGGATTATTCCGCCTGCAGATATCCGAGAATGCAGAGAGGACAATTATCACGGAAAAAGTGGACAATTACAACAGCGAAAACGGTTTGGGCAGTAACTATGTCAAACAGGTGTTTGCAGACAGGCAAGGTAATCTTTGGGTAGGCACATACGGACAGGGAATAGCCTGTTTGCCCAACCGTGACATTTCGTTCATCGACAGACTGACCGCCATTGAGAACAATGCCACCGCCATTCTTCCGATAGACAGCTCCGGATATTGGATAGCTGGCAGAGGCGCGATAGTCAAAATAACGGCGAAGACGCCTCCCGCAGTATTGAACAAAAATAACAACGTGCCGGACGACCGCATCACCGCACTGTTTCGGGATGATCAAGGAACAATATGGACAGGTACCGCGCAAAGCGGATTATTCCGTTTCAACGGAAATGATGCGCGTCCGGTGCTGTCGCAATATTATCATTCATCCAATTCGTTGTCCAACAGCATACAGGCGATCGTTTCGCTGAACAACTTTATCCTGTATGCTTCACGCAACGGAGTGATCGCGCTCAACACCCTCACCGGCGAGGCACAGGTTATCAATACCAATAACGGATTGCCCCACAACAACATTAGAGATATTTTCAAAGACAGTGAAGGCACGGTTTGGATTGCCACCAACAGTAACTCGGTTTTATCCGTCAATCAATGGTTTGAAACGCAAGCCATGGAAAAGAAACTGGAAACGGGGCTGAACAATGAACTTGAATTTTCCTGCCTTGCCGAAGACGGTGACGGGAATATCTGGGCAGGCACCAACGGCGCCGGCATGTTCCTGTTCGACAGACAAGGAGATATCACGTATCAATTTACCACACAAGACGGCATGAAGTCCGATTTTTGCTATGCCATAGCACACGACGGGAAATACATTTGGGTGGGACACCAGCTGGGGTTGAGCCGCATAGACGTTTCTTCCCGCATCATTACTTCTTTCGGCACGGAATATTATATCACGGGGGATGTAAACCCAAACGCTATGAGGATGAACGATAGCGAGTTGGCGGTAGGTTTCACTAATGGCGTACTGCTATACCACACAGGTAAAGAACAAAACGACGAAGATCATCCACTGTTGAACCTGACCAGTGTCACCGCCGGCGATCAGGTGTACGCTCTCGACGAAAAACTTTTCCTGCCCTACAACCAATACCGCATACGATTTGACTTCATCGGATTGCAATACCGCAATCCGGAAAACATCACCTACCAGTACAAACTGGAAGGATACGACTCGGAATGGACGGCAACCAACGAACGGTTTGCATTGTATCCGCGACTGGAAGACGGCGATTACGTCTTTCTCGTACAGGCGTGTAACGGCGAAAACTGTACCGAAATCACCGAACTGTACCGTTTCAGGATATATAAGCCCTTTTGGAAAACATGGTGGTTTATCCTGATTGCGATAGGCGCTATGTTGGGCGTCATCTATACGTTTTTTACCTTCCGCGAGCGTACCCACAGGAAACAACAGGAATATCTGGAACGTGAACTTGCCGCACGCACCCGCGAAGTGCACGAACAAAAAGATGAAATTGAAGCAAAAAACAGAGATATTACCGACAGCATCAACTACGCGCAGCGAATACAGTTCAGCGTGTTGCCCACCACCAAGACCCTGCTGAACAACTGTACCGACGCATTTATCTTCTACCTGCCTCGCGATATTGTCAGTGGAGACTTCTATTGGTTCGATTATTTCCCAGAAAAAGATTCCCTGTTGATTGTGTGCGCAGACTCTACAGGTCACGGTGTTCCCGGCGCTTTTATGTCCCTCATCGGCACCACCCTCATCAAGGACATCGTCAGCAGACCGGACATACAAACCCCCGCCGATATCCTCTACCGGCTTGATGAAAGTGTACAGTCCACCCTGAACCAGAATCAGGAATCGGAACAGTCCAACGACGGTATGGACATCATCGTGTGCGAAATCAACATCAAATCACACCTCGTGCACGTTTCGTCCGCAATGCGTCCCTTTTTGGTATTTCATGACGGAAAACTCAATCTTTACAAAGGCAGTCACGCTACAATAGGCGGGCAAATAGCAAACAAAAAGGTGTTTAATGTGCTGGAATTGCAACTCGCACAAGGCGACATTATTTACATGCTGACCGACGGCTATCCAGACCAGTTCGGCGGCCCTGTGGGCAAAAAGCTAAAAATCAATCGCCTGCAAAATATTTTGAACGACATTCACGACCGAAGCATGGAAGAACAGTGCAGGGCGCTCAAAGAACATTTCGAACTGTGGAAAGGAACGGCAGAACAGGTGGATGACGTGTTGATGATTGGCGTAAAGATATAAATCTTGATAAGCAAATCCCGCATAAAACTCATACATTCGTTGGAACAGCGGAAATATCGCTGTCGCTACCGTTTATTTGTGGCCGAAGGCGATAAGATTGTGCGCGAAGCGTTAGCTTCCTCCCTCACGGTAGAGTGCCTGATGGCAAAAGAGGAATGGCTGAGGCAGTTGCCCGCACCGCTACGCGCAAAAGCCCGTGAAACACTGACGGTGAACGACCGCGAACTTGCACAAATCAGTACCTTGAAAACATCCAACCAAACTGTAGCCTTGCTACAAATCCCGGAATACGATACGGATGACAAAGAGTTGCTTTCAGACCTTTCGCTGTATTTAGATAAAGTGCAGAATCCCGGAAATCTCGGCACTATCATCCGCATTGCCGACTGGTTCGGTATTCGCCGAGTGATGTGCAGCGAAGGTTGTGCAGACCCGTACAACCCTAAAACCGTGCAATCCGCTATGGGCGCAATTACCCGTGTAAAAACCTGTCCTGCGGATATTACGACATTGCAGCGGCTCAAATCCGCAGGACTTCAAATATATGGCGCTTTTCTTCAGGGAGAAAATCTCTATCGCAGCGATCTCGCTTCGCAAGCGGTTATCGTGATGGGCAACGAATCTCAAGGTATCGGCAAAGAAGCGGCACAATTGATAGACAAACGGCTGTATATTCCTTCCTATCCCGCCGGAACGCCCTCATCCGAATCACTTAATGTAGCCGCAGCGACAGCAATTATCTGTTCCGAATTTCGAAAACCGCATCAACCGTGACGGTTTACCGCCGGATTACACGCCCGATCCACCGCATGGACGCTCCGTTTGTACTGCAAGGAAGTGTAATAATTGTGTATTCGGGAAAAAGTATTTGCTTTGCCAAAACCCCTATGAAATCCTGACTAATTAAGATGCGTTTGCCCTGATCGAATATTTTTTTGTTTTTTGAAAAAAAATCCATATATTTGCAAAAATCAAATAATCATTAAAAACCAAATAATCATTAATCATGAAAAATTTTAAAATCGTATGGCTTTATGCAACAATATGTTGCGTACTTTTGTGCGGATGCGCCAGGACATCCCCTCAACCGGAAAAGGCGGCAGAGTTACCCCGTTTGGAAAAACGCGGCGACGTGACGCAACTCATCGTGGATGGAAAACCGTTTTTGGTTCTTGCCGGGGAACTGCACAACTCTTCCTCGTCCAGCACGGCGTATATGCAGACCATCTGGCAGACGCTGAAAACTACAGGACTCAACACCGTTCTGGCAGTGGTCGCATGGGAACAGGTGGAACCCGAAGAAGGCGTTTTTGATTTCTCGGTACTCGACGACCTTATTCGTGATGCCCGCACCAACGGGATGAAACTCGCAGTACTGTGGTTCGGCAGTTGGAAAAACGGCATTTCCAGCTATCAACCTGCATGGGTAAAAAAAGACGTTACACGTTTTCCACTCATCAAAACCAAGAGCGGCGCTTCGCTGAACATCCTCTCCACGATGGGCGAACAAACGCAGCAGGCAGACGTAAAAGCATACGCCGCCATGATGCGCCACATCCGCGAAACGGATACCGACCGCACCGTCATCATGGTGCAGATAGAAAATGAGGTGGGCGTACAGGGCGACACCCGCGACTATCATCCGGATGCTGCGGCAAAATTCAAATCAGCCGTGCCCGAAGCATTGATGAACTACCTCGTTGCCAACAAGGAAGGCTTGTTGCCCGAACAGCGGACAGCATGGGACAAAGCCGGCGGGAAAACTTCCGGCACATGGGAGGAAGTGTTCGGCGTGGGCGATTACACCGACGAATTGTTCATGGCGTGGAGCTATGCCACTTATATGAACGCCATCGCCGAAGCCGGCAAAACGGAATACCCTTTGCCGGTGTTTGTCAACGCATGGATCGTGCAACCGCAGGACAAACATCCCGGCGATTATCCGTCGGGCGGACCTCAGGCGCAGAATCACGACATTTGGCGTGCAGGCGCTCCTTCCATTGATATGCTTTGCCCGGACATTTACTTGCCCGATTTCCCGTCCATTCTGAAATTGTACAGCCGATCGGGCAATCCCGTTTTTATCCCCGAATCGTCGGCAGGTATTTATGGGGCGGCCAACGCCGTGTATGCCATTGGTGAAATGGGCGCGATAGGTTATTCACCCTTTGGCATCGAATCGCGCGGTTACGTGTCCTCCACCACAGGCATCGTGTCGGCAAATGATGCGATCCGCGACGTTAATCCGTTGACCTTCGCTTACGGACAACTGTCTCTCATGTCGCAAAAAATACTGGAACATCAGGCGAAAGGTTCTATCCGTGCGGCATGGTTGAGAGATGCCAATCCTGCGATACCCGAAACAACCTTGACGTTGGGCAAATACAAAATTAAAGTGGAACTTCGTAAAACCCGCAATTCCATAGCCGTCCCCTCCGTAGGATATGCGCTCGTGATGATGGAAGCCGATGACGAGTACGTGGTGATGGGCAACGATGTGGATGTAACTTTTGAACCTGTGGACGGCGCGCACGTCGCAGGACTGGCAAAAGTGCAGGAAGGCGATTTTGTAAACGACGAATGGGTTGCCGAACGATGGCTCAACGGCGACGAGATACAATTGCGTTACGACCTGCTGGAAGCACAAAAAATCAACCAGTCGGGACAAGGGTTGCGTTTTCGCGGCAACAATTCGAAATTGCAAAAAGTGTGGCTGTATGAGTATTAGGTAGTTACGCCTATAATCTTGCCTTTACCTTTTTGCTTTCTTCCTCGAAGCCGGGTTTGTCCAGCAGGGCAAACATGTTTTTCTTGTAAGCCTCCACGCCAGGTTGGTCAAACGGATTGACGCCGAGCAGGTATCCACTGATGCCGCAGGCTATTTCAAAGAAATAGAACAGCGTGCCGAGGTTATACTCGTTAATTGCCGGTATTTCGATGCGGATGTTGGGTACGCCGCCATCCACATGTGCCAGCATAGTGCCGAGTTCTGCCATTTTGTTCACTTCGTCGATGCGTTTGTCAGCGAGAAAGTTGAGCGTGTCCAGATTTTCGGCATCTTTGGGGATGCGCAGTTTGTGCGCGGTACGTTCCACGGAAATCACCGTTTCAAAGATATTGCGTAGTCCCTCCTGTATGTATTGTCCCATAGAGTGTAAATCTGCCGTGAGGGTAACGCCTGCGGGGAAAATACCTTTATTTTCTTTCCCCTCACTTTCTCCGTACAGTTGTTTCCACCATTCGGTGACATACAACAGTTTGGGATGGTATCCGGCAAGTATTTCCGTGGTTTTCCCCGCCTTGTACAGTTCAATACGGGTAGCGGCATAAACGGCAGCCGGATTGTCGGCGAAAGCCACTTCCGGAGCGGTAGCTTTCTGCATGTCTGCGGCGCCTTGCACAAGTTGGCGGATGTCAAATCCCGCAACGGCAATGGGCAGTAGTCCCACCGGCGTCAACACCGAATAGCGTCCGCCCACGTCGTCGGGGATGACAAAGGTGCGGTAACCTTCCTGCACGGCAAGCGTGTGCAGCGCTCCGCGTTTGGCGTCGGTGACGGCAACGATGCGGTCTTTGGCTTTTGCTTTGCCGATTTTGCCTTCAAGATGCGCTTTCAGCAGACGGAAAGCAACGGCAGGTTCTGTGGTGGTACCGGATTTGGATATTACCACAATGCCATATTTACGGGTTTCCAGCAAATCCAGCAATTCGTACAAATAATCTTCGCTGATGTTCTGTCCCGCAAAAATCACTTTGGGATGTTCGCGCTTTTTCATTTGCCAAAAATTGTCCGACAATGCTTCCAACGTGGCTTTTGCGCCGAGATATGATCCTCCGATGCCTATCACCACTACTATTTCCACATCGTTGTCGCGATAAAAATGCGCCACGTCTTCAACAGCCGTAAATTCGCCGTCACCAATGGATGAGGGAAGTTTCACCCATCCGAGAAAATCATTGCCTTTGCCGGTTTTTTTGTACAGCGCTTTTATATGGGACAGCGCCTCCCCTTCGCGGGCGAAAATCTTTTCCTGCGGGATAAAACCGGTTACTTTTTGAATATCTAATTTCATTGTTTTGTCGGGTTTTAATAAATAATGATACAAAGATATAACAAATAAACAGGAAAAACAAAGATGCGAAGTAATGCGTGTTTTTTTTCAAAATTGGCGTTTTTTGTAGACTGTTGTCTTAAAAGTGGCGAAACCGTCATTGGTAGGGCAGTAGGAAGCAATCCGGATTATTGTAACGTTTATTTCTTGACAACGCCCAACGGATTTTTAATGTGATAATTTTGGAATACCGATTTTATTTCACGCGCTTGGAAAACTCGGGTTTTTCATCTAATTTTGCTTGATGGAAATACGCAAAATCATACATGTGGACATGGACGCTTTTTATGCATCCATCGAACAGCGCGATTTCCCAGAACTTAAAGGCAAACCGGTGGCTGTCGGCAAAGCAGTGTCGCGCGGAGTGGTGGCAGCGGCAAGTTATGAGGCGCGGCGGTTTGGCGTACATTCGGCAATGCCGTCGCTGGCGGCGCAACGCAAATGTCCGCAACTCATTTTTCATCCTCCGCGTTTCGGAGTGTACAAGACCGTATCACAACAAATTCATGAAATTTTCCATGAATATACGGACTTGGTGGAACCGCTTTCGCTGGACGAAGCCTATCTGGATGTAACCGCCAACAAGCGGGGAATGTCTTCAGCCACTCACATTGCGCTCGAAATCAAGCAACGTATCAGGGAAATAACACAATTAACCGCTTCTGCTGGAGTGTCGTACAATAAATTTTTAGCAAAAATAGCATCGGACGTCAATAAACCCGACGGTATCTTTGTGATTGAGCCGTATCAGGCAGTGGCTTTCTTGCAAACGCTGGATATCGGCAAATTTTACGGCATAGGACAGGTTACCGCCGACCGCTTGCGCAAAACGGGTATCCGCACAGGAGCGGATATGAGCGCGATGAACATGAAGGAAATGCTTAAATTGTTCGGCAAACGCGGACTTTTCTTTTACGACATTGTTCGGGGCATTGACCGCAGGACGGTAGAACCCGAACGGATCCGGAAATCGGTTAGTGCGGAAAGCACATTTGAGACCGACCTCACTACACGCTTTGCCGTCATCACGGAATTATACCGGCTGGAGATACGATTATTCGCCGATATGCAAAAATTAAATCTGAATGCCCGGACTGTCACCCTGAAAATGCGATTCGACGACTTCCACACCATCACCCGCAGCCGTACCGTTGATACCCCCATCACCGTTTATACCGATTTACAGAAGTTGTCCCGCAGCATCCTCAACGAAATACCTTTTGAAGGAAAAAAAATACGATTGCTCGGTATCGGCGTATCTCATCTGTTGAATGTCCGTGCGGACGAACCAAAACAGTTGGAACTTGATTTGTGAAACGGATTATGTTCGTTGCGACGACGTTTTTCCGGACAAACAAAGTAAATGTGATGAAATAATTTGACTACTTAGGGGCTGCTGATTTATTCACAATTAATTGAAATAAAGCGAAAAAAATTTGAAAAAAAAATTGCACAATTCAAAAATACATTCTAATTTTGCACTGTTTTTGAATGATAGATTTTAACAAAATAGATGTGATTTATAGTTAATTATGGTTATAGCTAAGACATATGGCAAATCGGAACTGTTCAACAAATTTTTGTTGGATAATTCAATTATTTTGTTGAGAGAGAGAGAGAGAGAGAGAGAGAGAGAGAGAGAAGTAATCAAGCAGTTACGGGAAGGGCGGTCTGTTTCTCACGTCCGAAAGATACCAAAACCAATCTGTATTTACAACACAAAATCATTTTTTTTACTGATTTTTATGGCGCATTTTGCCATAACTGGCTTGCATACGACGCAGGCGCAAACATTCACTGTTACACCTGTTTCCGGAAACGGGGGATATATGCAGGGAAGCGTAAAATCAAGTGTTTCGGCATACGGGAAAGAAAAAGTTACCGTTCAATTTAGTGTTAGTCTGAGTCCTTCCTCTTTCACAAAGTATCGTTACAA
>JAISWR010000109.1 GCA_031270985.1 Bacteroidales bacterium
CCTGCCAAACTCGCGGGAAACTCACACGAAGGTACTCGGAATGAGCGACGAGCAGCAGCGGCTGTTCGAGGCGGTGGGCAGGTGGTGCCGATAAAACGGGGCGGGTGTCCCATTGCGCAAAACAGGTGTCGAAGTCTGGAAATTTGCAGACAAAAATACCGGCGTGGAAATTTCTGCAAGCTGGATGTCCCAATCCTGCATATCGCTATGATTTATTGCGTTCATTTGTCAATTCTTCGCACCGACCTGTTTTTTCAGGCGGCAAATGACGGGATGGTGGTCGGAAAGATGGATGTGTGGACTTTCATAATCGTATGATTGAAAGTATTTCGCGTGTAAAATATAGTCAATCCGTTGGCTAGACAGCGTACCGATGTCGTAGGTAGTGCTGCGTCCGCTGCCGGCGTCAATGAAAGCATCCCGGAGGTCGCCGCGTATCCTTTGATAGGAATAGGACACGGGCGGGTCGTTGAAATCACCACATATCACCACAGGATAAGGCGATTGTGTGATGTACCGTTCCACAATTGCTACTTGCCGCGACCGTCGGATGGCGGCGCCGACCATTTGTTTTACGATGCTTTTGGCGGCGCGCACATCGGTTTCACTGTATTCCCTCCGCAATGCGTTGTTGAGCAGTCTAAGGTGCCTGTTGCCGAAGCCGATGGATTTCAAATGGAGGTTGAACACGCGCACGGTATCCCCGTGAATGAGCACGTCGGTATATATACATCCGTTGACGGAGTTGTCGGCATAAATGAGTTGCCGGTTCACAATGGGAAAGCGGCTGAAAGTGGCAATCCCCAAGTTGCTGGTTGAGGTAAGTTCCACATAGTGATACGACATTTGCAACTGCTCCCCGATCCGGTCGGGCTGTATTGCGTTGCTGAATTCCTGCATACAGATGAGGTCTGCGCCCGAATTGCTGAAAAAATCAATGATGTCCAGTTTTGTCCCGTCTGCCTGTACAACGTTGTTTTGACGGAACATGTGCACGTTGAACGAGAGCATTTTGAAACTGTTTTCCCATCTGTTTTCAGGCAAACTTCTTCCGGAAAGACGAATATTGCGCGCACTGACGTTCCATCCTGACAGGATAACGACCAGCGACAGCAGCATGTATTTTCTCGGTCGAACAAGCCACCAGAGCGCGATAAACACCAGATTGGCAACCAGCAGCCAAAGATATGCCAACCCGAAAAATCCTATCCACCATAACTTTTCGGGGTTGATGCGGCAACATGCGTATGCCAGCAATAAGCCCGCTGCAACGACAATATTGCCGATGACGAGAAGTATTCTAAAAAATTTTTTCCAGCGTGACGGTTTCTTCATGTGTAACGGTTCAGTTTTTCCGGTCAAATAAGGTTTCTTTTTCCCGTTTGGTCAGACTGTCGTATCCGCCTTTGGATATTTTGTCTAAAATACGGTCTATTTCCGACTGATTGTCTCTCTTTTGCTTGTTGTAATCCCAATCATTGACGGGCGGGCGTTTATAACCCACTTTCAACTTAGGTCGAGGAAAGAACAGGTTGATGCACCATCGGCGAAACTGCGTAAATTTTAGCGTTATGTCTTTGTTTTTCCGCATGTTCAGTGCAAACAGATAGCCAAACAGTGCCCCTCCCAGATGGGCAATATGTCCGCCGGTGTTTTCATGCATCGATATGGATACAATATCCGTCAATATATAAATGCCGGCGATATAAATCAGCTTGACGGAACCGAAAAACAGCAGGTTAATCCTGTAAGCCGGCACATAGCACGCTATACCGACGGCAACGGCAAGTACGCCTGCAGATGCGCCGATGATGCTTGAAAAATATTTTTCCGCCGCAAATACGGGGAAAATGTTGTAGGAAGCGATGTACAGAAATACGCCGGAAAAACCGCCCAACACAAATACGTTGAACAATACGTTTTTATCAAAATAGATGCGAAAAATTCGTCCGAACCAGAACAGTAGCAACATATTGAAGAGGATGTGCAGTATGTCCTTGTGGAAAAACATGTAAGTGAGCACCGTCCATGGGCGTTTAAGCAACAGCGACAAGTCGGTGGGCGCTGCCAGCCATGAATAAAGCGTAAAGTTGCCGGTAGCGGCAAACAGGTAAAAAAACAGATGCACAACGTGATACAACGCAAACATTGCCACGTTTACCACTATCAGTTGCGTCAGTACATCCGACGAATTGAATAATTGTTTTACTTCGCGCGCTGTCATAGGCTGTTTTTTAAATCTTTGAGGAGCGGCAGTCCGATAATTTCCCGAAGATCGTTATAATGACGCACAATGTCGTCGGCTGCATTCGTGATGATTTCGCTTTTAAAGTGTTCAAAAGCGATACAGCGGAATCCGGCACGTTTGGCGCCTACCACGCCTACGGGGGAGTCTTCCACCACCACACATTCGGCAATGCTTTTGTTGATATGTTGCGGCACACGGCTGTAATCTTTCACTTTGGTGACAGGGTCTTCACATATCTCGCACCCGCACACGGCATCAAAGTATTGCGCCACGCCTGTCACTTCGAGCAAACGACGGGCTGAATCTGTGGAATTAGCTGTGGTGAGCGCCAAATAATAGCCTTTAGCCTTGATGTCCCTGATGGTTTGCCGCATCCCCGGATAAGGTATGCAAAATTTATCCAAATGCTCCATGTAATGTGTCTGCCGGAGTTGTACAATCTCTTTTGCCTGCGTAGCGGGGATTTCAGGGAAAAACTTATTGATAAAGCCGCTGCCTGTCAATCCTGTCAGTTCTTCCAGCGTACAGCGGTTGCGCATGTCGTATCCGAAAGTGTCCAGAATTTCGCAATATGATTCGTAGCGTCCGCTTTCCGTATCGGCTATGACTCCGTCAAAGTCGAATAAAAATGCGGTAATATGGTTCGTACCCATTTGTATTTCAAAAAAAATTCAACACGGTTCTCCACATCGCGATGCGTCGTCCGCCATTAATGCCGCTATTGCCTTGTCTGCTTGTTCAAACGTAAATTCGTTCAGCACTTTTTGCATCTTGGCGCTTATCTGTTCGTTGCAAAGGTTGCCGATGCTGCCTTCATGGGTATGTTCCACTTTGCGCTCTGCCTGAAAAACGCCGTCGCGGATTGCCCTCCCCACCTGTTTATAGGCATCACGAAAGGGAACGCCTTGGAGGGTCAAACAGTTCACTGCTTCCACGCTGAACATGTGGTGATAACATTCCTCGTCAAGGATATTGCGGTTCACTTCAATATTTTTGACCATGAAAACGATCATGTCTATACAGTTTTTCAAATCATCAAAAGCCGGAAACAGCATTTCTTTCAGGATTTGCATGTCGCGGAAGTAGCCCGAGGGGAGGTTGTTTGCCAACAAAGTGATGTCGTTCGGCAATGCTTGTATCTTGTTGCATTTGGCTCGGATCAGTTCGAAAACGTCGGGGTTTTTCTTGTGCGGCATGATGCTGGATCCGGTGGTCAGTTCCTCCGGAAGAGATATGAAGCCGAAATTTTGGCTCATGTAGAGGCAGGCGTCCATGCTGAAGCGCGACAAGGTTGCCGCCACAGACGATATGGCAAAAGCGACGATTTTTTCGGTTTTTCCGCGTCCCATCTGGGCATACGCCACGTTGTAATTCAGGTCGTCGAAGCCGAGCAGGTGGGTGGTCATGGTGCGGTTGAGCGGGAAAGACGATCCATAGCCGGCAGCCGACCCGAGCGGGTTCTGATTGGCTACCTGCCAAGCAGCAAGCATCAGGCGGAGATCGTCGGTGAGGCTTTCCGCATACGCGCCGAACCACAGCCCGAACGATGACGGCATTGCTATTTGCAGATGGGTGTAGCCGGGCATCAGCACATCGCGGTAGCGTTCACTCTGTTCCACAAGGCTGTCGAAAAGCAGGCGCACGCCTGCTGTCACGGCTTCTATCTCGTGACGCAGGAAAAGTTTGATGTCCACCAGCACTTGATCATTGCGTGAACGCCCGCTGTGCACTTTTTTGCCCACATCGCCCAACTTGCGCGTAAGCATCAGTTCCACCTGCGAATGGACGTCTTCGACGCCTTCTTCGATGTGGAAACCGCCCGACAGTATTTGCCGGTAAATGTTGCGCAATTCTTTCTCCAGAACAGACAGTTCGTCAGTCGTCAGCAATCCGACGGATGTCAACATGCGAATATGCGCCACGGTAGCCGGCACGTCAAACCGCGCCAAGTACATGTCCATTTCGCGGTCGCGCCCAACAGTGAACTGTTCTACCGCCTCGTTTACTTCAACGCCTTTACTCCAAAGCTTCATCAACTCAACGCATTAAGTTCTGCTCCACCTGCGGGATAGCCGGCGTTTTGGGTACGATACGCAACAATTCTATCTCAAAAACGAGTACGCTGTTGGGCTTGATGACGCTCTGCGGCACATTTTCGCCGTAACCAAGCTCGGCAGGGATGAAAATTTCCCACACTGCGCCTACGTTCATCAGTTGCAAGGCTTCCGAAAAACCGGGTATCACCTGTTTGACGCCGAGCGTGACCGGTTCGCCACGATCTTTGGCGCTGTCAAACACCGTGCCGTCTGTCAGCGTGCCGTGATAAAACATTTCCACCTCGTCATCCACCGTCGGTCTAATGCCCGTACCCTCCTTGACGATGCGATACTGCAATCCGCTACTCAACGTCACAATGCCCTGTTTCATGGCGTTTTGCGCAAGAAACACACGTCCCTCCTCCAGATTCCGGCGGTTCGCCCGTTGCTGTTCCTGCGTGAAATAGTTTTGAAGATACGCATTGACCATTGTCACATCCGGCTTCTTTTCCGGTGGTCCGGCAGCTACCGCTACGCCGTCGGAGAATACGGCAGCATTAAAACCCGACGAAAACTGCTGCATGATTTGACTACCGTACCAGTACCCCAAATAGTAACTTGCGGTGTCGGCAGCGTTTTTCAGATTTGTTTGTGCATGGACATGCAAAGCCGCAAAACCTCCAAAACACACAAAAAAGATAATTTTTTTACCGTTCATAAACGTTGGAATAATATGATATGAAAATGCAAAGTTACACTTTTCCTGCAAAAAATAAAAAAGAAAATAGAAAAAGGATCAATTACTTGTGATAACGGCTTCTCCGTTCAAATTACCGCACGTCGCCATTTATTTCTGTGCGTCACCGGTTTATTTTTTTCGACGTATCGTCTGCGCATTGCAGCCTTTGTGGTTGCGTTTCATTCTTTTTACTAACTTTGCCCCCCTCTTAACAAGATGTGTTTTTATGATAAAGATAACTTTTCCCGACGGAAGCGTGAAAGAATACGAAAAGGGCGTTACTCCGCTGGACATTGCACGGCAAATCAGCCGCAAACTTGCCGAAGAAGTGCTTGCGGCGAGCGTGAACAGTACCGTCTGCGACGCAAATCGTCCCATCACGGAAGACGCAACACTGCTGCTCTACAAGTGGGACGATGCGGAAGGCAAACACGCTTTCTGGCACTCCTCGTCGCACCTGATGGCGGAAGCGATTGAGGCGCTCTATCCGGGTACGAAATTCGGCATCGGCCCCGCTGTCGAAAACGGCTTTTATTACGACATCGATCTCGGCGACCGACGCCTCACCGACACCGACCTGCCTGCCATCGAACAGAAAATGCTCGAACTCGCCCGTAGCGGGGAAACGTTCCGCCGCCGCGAAGTGTCCAAAGCCGAAGCCATCGACTATTTCACCCAAAAGGACGACCCGTACAAAACCGAACTGATTGCCGATCTCGACGACGGTACCATCTCTTTCTACACGCAGGGCAACTTCACCGACCTGTGCCGCGGTCCGCACCTGCCCGACACCGCACCCATCAAAGCCGTCAAACTGACAAGCATCGCAGGCGCTTACTGGCGAGGCGACGAAAAACGCAAACAGCTCACCCGCGTCTATGGCATCACCTTCCCCAAACAAAAACTGCTCGACGAATACCTGAAATTGCTGGAAGAAGCCAAACTGCGCGACCACCGCAAACTCGGCAAAGACCTCGAGTTGTTCATGTTCTCGCCCAAAGTAGGGCAGGGATTGCCCATGTGGCTACCCAAAGGCGCCAAACTGCGCGAACGACTCGAAAACTTCCTCAAAAAAGTACAGAAAGACTACGGGTACGAACAAGTCATCACCCCGCACATCGGGCAAAAGGAACTCTACGTCACTTCGGGACACTACGCCAAATACGGCAAAGACAGTTTCCAGCCCATCACCACCCCTCAGGAAGGCGAAGAATTTCTCCTCAAACCGATGAACTGCCCGCATCACTGCGAAATGTACCGGTTCAAACCACGATCGTACAAAGACCTGCCCATACGTTATGCCGAGTTTGGCACCGT
>JAISWR010000139.1 GCA_031270985.1 Bacteroidales bacterium
CGAACTCGAGACAAAAAGCATCGAAGCCGAGACAAAAAGCATCGAAGTCGAGACAAAAAGCATCGAACTCGAGACAAATTACATCGAAGTCGAAGCAAATTACATCGAAGTCGAAGAAAATTACATCGAAGTCGGAGAAAATTACATCGAACTCGAGACAAAAAGCATCGAAGCCGAGACAAAAAGCATCGAAGTCGAGACAAAAAGCATCGAACTCGAGACAAATTACATCGAAGTCGAAGCAAATTACATCGAAGCCGGAGAAAAATACTCCGAAGTCGTCCCGTCAGGGACGGAATGCGGGTATTTTTCAGCATATTCCGTCCCTACGGGACGGTACATCAGGGGGGAGTACCTGTTTCTACTGACATTATGTCCCGCAGGGACTTCACTTTATTAACCGTATGCTGAATCATACGGTTAATAAAGTTTCATCCCTGCGGGATGAATCCACTCTAAAACAGGCGGTTATGCAAAGTGTCATTGTAAACGCAATGACGACTGTACGAAAATTTTCAGACAATATAATAGTTTTCGGGCAGACACTATATATTTGTTGTAGCATTGATGAGGCGTTTTTGCCGTTTCGTCCTATTTGGATTATTTGCTGTCGCCTTAGGGAAGGTAAAAAAACACGGGCAGATACGCTCGGCGAGGAAACATATTCCTCCGACTTGACAGGGTTGAAGCGACCTCTGCCGGTGTCGATGGTGTTCGGGGTCAGTTCTTGACGTCGTCATCCGTCATCATCCGTCATCATCAAATCCGATATGATTCCGTCGGCGATAAATTTACCTTTGCGGGTAAGCGTATAACTGCCGTTATGCTCCACAATACATGCCTGCCGGAGATGTTTCACCGCCTGTTGCACAAAGCCGTCGGCAAAGGCATCGCCGAACTGCTGCCTGACTTCATCCTTGCGCACGCCCCGAGAGGTGCGCAACGCCGTCAGGATATAATCGTTGTAAGCGTCGAAAGGAGACAGGATTTCCCGTTCGCACCATTGCTCATCTTTCGGAGTATCGGTTAGCAATTCGATGTACCGTGTGTTGTTGTTCACGTTCCACTGTCGCGACGTCCCGTTATAGGAATGCGCCGACGGTCCGATTCCGATATAGGGTTGCTGTCGCCAGTATGCGGTGTTGTGGCGGGCTTGAAAACCGGTTCGGGCAAAGTTTGATATTTCATAGTGTTCGTATCCGGCGGCTTCGCAAGCGTCTGCCAGCAGATCGAACTGTGCTGCGCTGTCTTCTTCCGCAATGTGGAAATTTTCGCCTTTGTTTTGTCGTTTTCCGAACACCGTGCGCGGTTCTACGGTGAGATGGTATGCCGACAAATGCGGCACATCCAGAGAAAAAGCCGTGTGGAGACAGTAACGCCACCTGTCGGACGACATGGCGGGTAAGCCGTACATCAGGTCAATGCTGATATTGCCGAACCCCTTGCGCTGTGCCCGTTCTACGGAATGATACGCTTCCCGTGCGGTATGCCTGCGGTTCAGCCTGCGCAAATCGTCGTCATGAAAGGACTGTACGCCGACGCTCAAACGATTGATGCCCAAATCACGCAACCCCGACAAATAATCATCCGTCAGGTCGTCGGGATTGGCTTCCAGCGTAATCTCTGCGTCGGGCAACAGCCGGTAGTGACGCTCTATCTCCCGCATCAACATGCCCAATTCGCCGACAGACAATACCGAAGGCGTACCGCCGCCGAAATAAAGCGTATCTGCCGCCACTCTCCCCGTTTCACCGTTCAATCGGAGATAATTCCTGCGGTATTCCATTTCCTGCTTCATGGCTGCCAGCATTGCCGCTTTGTCTCTCATCGCCACACGGAAATGAAAATCACAGTAATAACACACTTGCCTGCAATAAGGAATATGGATGTATATGCCGTTCATTTCACAAAGATACGGTTTTTGCCGGAAAAAGAATCGGCGACTTGTCTTCGATAAGGGATAGGCTCCTCACACAAGCAAACAGACCCGTTCAACTCCGGCACGTTTGCGCGGATTTCAGCGATTTTTCCCAACTAATTCCGTAAATTTTACAAATTCGTATCAAAATATTGTATGATTTTTCATACTTTTGCAACCTGGTTTTTACATAGGATTTTTTATATCAATGACAAGCGAAAGGAAAAAAATAAAATCGGCGCTGATATCGGCATATCACAAAGACGATCTGGAACCCATAGTGAGGAAACTTCACGAATTGCAAGTGAAAATATATTCTACCGGAGGCACAAAAACGTTTATTGAGGGGCTTGGTATTGCGGTAACGGCGGTTGAGGAGATGACGGATTATCCTTCCATTTTCGGCGGACGGGTAAAAACGTTGCACCCGAAAATATTCGGAGGCATACTGTATCGCAGAAATGAGGAGAAAGACAGGGAAGAAGCCGCACAATATTCCATTCTGGATATTGATCTGGTGCTGGTAGACCTGTATCCTTTTGAGGAAACAGTGGCGAACGGCGCAGATGAAGCGTCGATAATCGAAAAGATAGACATCGGCGGTATTTCGCTCATCAGAGCGGCGGCCAAAAATTACAGGGATGTGGTGGTGGTGCCGTCCAAACGGGAATATAACCTCTTATGCGCCCTGTTGAACGCCAACAGCGGCGAATTTACTCTCGACGACCGTCGCCGGTTTGCCACCGCCGCATTCAACGTGTCTTCGCACTACGATACGGCGATTTTCAATTATTTCAACCGCGAACTGAACGAACCGGTGTTCAAGCAAAGTTTCATCGACGGCATGTCCCTTCGCTACGGTGAAAATCCGCATCAAAAGGGGATCTATTTCGGCGATTTCGACGTGTTTTTCGACAAACTGAACGGCAAGGAAATATCTTACAACAATTTGCTGGATGTTGATGCGGCGATTCATCTGATTGCCGATTTTGACGAACCGACCTTTGCCGTCATCAAACACAATAATGCGTGCGGACTTGCTTCGGACGACTGTTTGCTTGAGGCGTGGAAGAAAGCGCTTGCGGGTGACCCCGTGTCTGCTTTCGGCGGAGTGCTGATTACCAACCGCGAAGTGGATGTAGCAGTGGCTCAGGAAATCAATCAATTGTTTTACGAAGTATTGATTGCGCCCTCGTTCACCGAAGATGCTGTAACGCTGCTGAAAGTCAAGAAAAACAGGATATTGCTTCGCCGGAAGAAAGAGTTGGCGGTGCAGCAGCAATACCGATCGCTGCTGGGAGGTACGGTGATGCAGGACAAGGATTTATTCACCGAAACGGAGGCGAACATGACCCCCGTTACCCGCCTCAAACCGACGAAAACAGAACTTGCCGATTTGACGTTCGCCAACAAAATTGTGAAACACAGCAAATCCAACGCCATTGTGCTGGCGAAAGGGAAACAGTTGCTGGGAAGCGGCGTGGGGCAGACCTCGCGTGTCGATGCGTTGAGGCATGCCGTTGAGAAAGCAAAATCATTCGGCTTTGATTTGAAAGGCGCGGTGATGGCAAGCGACGCCTTTTTTCCGTTTCCGGATTGCGTGGAAATATCGGCAAAAGAAGGTATTGCAGCCATCGTGCAACCGGGCGGTTCGCTCAAAGACAAAGAATCCGTCGAAGCTTGCGACAAATTGTCTGTTTCTATGGTATTTACAGGTATCAGACACTTTAAACATTAGTCATCAAATTTTGTTTATTTATTATAAAAATAGTTTCAATTAATGGGCTTGTTTTCATTTACTCAGGAAATAGCGATGGATCTCGGCACAGCCAACACCATCATCATATACGGCGACAAGGTAGTTGTTGACGAACCTTCGATAGTCGCCATTGACCGCGTGTCGGGGAAAGTGGTAGCCATCGGGGAAAAAGCACGCCAGATGCACGGCAAGACGCATGAGAACATTAAAACCATCCGCCCGTTACGGGATGGTGTGATTGCCGACTTTAACGCTGCCGAACAGATGATTAAAGGGATGATCAAGATGATTTCCACGCGAGGACACTGGTTTACTCCCTCCATACGGCTGGTGGTATGTATCCCGTCCGGAAGCACCGAAGTGGAGATTCGCGCGGTACGCGACTCCGCCGAACATTCCGGGGGGCGTGACGTATATCTGATTTACGAACCTATGGCGGCGGCGATAGGTATTGGTATTGACGTTACCGCTCCGGTAGGTAACATGGTAGTGGACATAGGCGGCGGAACCTGCGAAATTGCCGTCATTTCGCTGGGCGGCATCGTGTTTAACCGTTCCATAACGGTAGCAGGCGACGTGTTTACCTCCGACATTCAGGACTACATGCGTCAGCAGCACAATATCCGTATTGGCGAACGAACTGCGGAAGACATTAAAATACGGGTAGGATCGGTATTGCCCGATCTGGAAGATCCTCCGGCAGATTTCATCGTCCGCGGTCCCAACCTGATGACAGCGCTCCCTGTGGAAGTCCCCGTGTCTTATCAGGAAATATCGCACTGTCTGGACAAATCCATTTCGCGCATCGAAACCGCCATTCTGGACGTGTTGGAACAAACGCCTCCGGAATTGTACGCAGATATTGTGAACCACGGCATCTACCTTGCTGGCGGCGGCGCGTTACTGAGAGGACTGGACAAAAGACTATCGGATAAAATCAACATCCCTTTCAAAATTGCCGAAGACCCGTTGCGTGCAGTAGCGCGCGGAACCGGTATCGCCCTGAAAAATGTGGATAAATTCCATTTCCTGATGCGGTAACCAACAGCCGATAGATGATGTAATGCACACGCTTTTCCGTTTTTTACAAAGACATCATACCTTCTTTTTATTTCTCATGCTGGAAGGCATAGCCATATTTTTGTTGCTGCGCGATAATTATGTGCAGCGCGTGGCTTTTGCAAAAATCACAGGCGCACTATCCGGCAACATCCACGAACGGATGAGCGTTTGGCGCAGTTATTTTCGCCTCTATGAGATCAACGACCAACTGTCGAACGAAAATACAGGACTGCGCAACCACGACAGCATGTCGTTCTTCACACCCGACACATCAAGCGCCATGATTGCCGACACCATTTCACGCCGTAAATACCTGTACATGGCGGCAAAGGTGATCAACGGCACGGTGAACAAGCAGTATAACTACCTCACGCTGGACAGGGGAGATGAACAACAGGTGTCCGAAGACATGGCAGTGATAGGTCCAGACGGCATCGTGGGCGTCATCTACGGAGTGTCCGACAACTTTGCCATCGTGCTGCCCGTCATCAACCGCAATTTCCGGATCAGCACCAAATTCAAAAAAAACAATTATTACGGATCGCTTTCGTGGAACGGACATTCATACCGCCATGCCGAACTGAATGAAATCCCGTTGCATGTGCCTGTAGAAATGGGTGATACGCTGATAGTGTCCGGATATTCGAGTAGTTTTCCCACAGGAATACCAGTGGGAACAGTCAGCCGGTTTGAGAAAAAAGACGGAAACTTTTATACGATTGAAGTATTGTTGTTCACCGATTTTCGCAAGTTGTACCATGTTTCCGTCGTCAAAGATCTGATGCAACAGGAGCAGGATTCGCTGGAATTTCTCATACCGAATTATCCATGAGAGATCTTGTTGAAAATATCATCCGCTTCTTCCTGTTGGTGTTCTTGCAATTTTTTGTTTTGAACAACATACAGTTCAGCGGCTTCGTAAACCCTTACCTGTACGTGTTGTTTGTATTGTGGTTGCCGTTTGAAACGCCGGGATGGCTGTTGCTGACATCTTCTTTCGTCATGGGGCTGACAATAGACATAGGCTCGTCCACTATCGGCTACCACACTATCGCTACAGTGTTTATGGCTTACCTGCGTTTCCACCTGCTGCGGTTTATTGCACCGCGCGACGGATACGAGCCGAATATGTCGCCCACCATTCCGTCACTGGGATCGGCATGGTTTCTCAAATATGTCGGAATGTTAGTGGTGGCGCACCATCTGTTGCTTTTCTGGATCGAATCGTTCGGGTTCGGCGATTTCTTTGCCGCAACATTCAGAGCATTGGCAAGTAGCATATTCACCATATTGCTGATCTTTGTCTGTCAATTTATTTTCATACGTCCCAAATGAACCTCGATATACGAAAATATATCATCGGTATCACTATTATCCTGATAGGGATAATATTACTTGTTCGCTTGTTTTTCCTGCAAGTGATAGACGTTTCCTACAAAATAAGCGCCGACAACAATTCCCAGCGTCCGGTAACGCAATATCCCGCACGCGGACTGATATTCGACCGCAACGGACAGCAGATTGTCAACAATCAGGCGGCTTACGATCTGATGATGGTACCCAATGACATGAACGAATTCGATACGCTGGAATTTGCACGAATCCTAAACCTCAATATTGAGGAGGTGCGTACAAATATCAAAAAACTGAAACAGCGGCACGGAAGAGCATTTTCAGCCAAACCGGTGCTATTTCTCAGGCAAATATCGGCGGAAACATACGCCACGTTGCAGGTACACCTTTACAAATATCCGGGTTTCTCCGTACAGGCGCGTACATTGCGCAATTATGCCCGTCCCGTAGCGGCCCATCTGCTGGGCTACGTCACCGAAGCGGATTCGTCGGATATACGCCGGGACAGTTATTACAAAACGGGCGACTACATCGGCAAAAACGGTGTGGAACGGTATTACGAAGCCGAGTTACGCGGCAGGAAAGGAGTCAATATCTATCTGGTGGACGTGCACAACCGCGTGGTAGGGTCGTTTGCCGACGGCAAAATGGATACTATGGCAATCGTAGGCTCAGACCTCACACTCACCATTGACGCCGACTTGCAAGAATACGCCGAAAAAATCATGGCTAAATTCCGTGGCGCGGCAGTGGCTATTGAACCGGAAACCGGAGAAATTCTGGCAATGGTGTCCGTTCCTAACTACGACCCTTCGTTACTGGTAGGCAGAGTGCGTTCCGAAAATTATCGAAAACTGGATGCAGACCCCAGCAAACCGCTGTTTGACCGCTCGGTGATGGCTTCTTATCCTCCCGGCTCCACATTCAAAGTGGCTCAAGGATTGGTCGGTTTGCAACATGGAGTACTCAGCCCCGATACTTACTACGGTTGCGCAGGTGGCTACACGGTGAGGGGATTCCACATGGGCTGTCACTATCATGCTTCTCCGTTGAACCTGATGCAGGCTATCGGCAATTCGTGCAATGCCTATTTTGCCCATGTGTTCCGCAGTATTATTGATAAAAATACACAGGAGCCTCGCGAAAACTTTTTGGAATGGCGCAAAGATATTTTGTCGTTTGGATTTGGAAGAAAACTCGGCATTGACCTGCCCCAGGAACTGAACGGCAACGTGCCTTCCGCGGAATATTACGACCGGCGCTTTTTCCCTACAACAGCGGCGTGGAAATCGCTTACGCTTATCTCGCTGTCCATCGGTCAGGCGGAAATGGGCAACACCATCGCCCAAATGGCTAACTTTGCTGCGCTTATCGCCAACGGCGGGTATTTTTACACGCCCCATCTGCTGAAACAAATCAACGGACGCGACACCGTTCCTCCGCAATTTGCCGAACGGCACTACACAGAGGTGGACACGTCTTATTTCAAATTCGTACAGGACGGCATGGCTTTGGCAGTCACGAACGGAACGGCAAGAAGCGTTGCCATTGCAGATATTGAAATGTGCGGAAAAACAGGTACGGCGCAAAATCCACACGGCAAGGACAATGCCACGTTCATGGCTTATGCACCCCGCAATCACCCTAAAATTGCGGTTGCCGTGTATATTGAAAACGCAGGATTCGGCGCCACATGGGCTGCCCCCGTCGCTTCGCTGATGATTGAAAAATATCTCACCGGAAAAACAACTCGTGCCTGGATGGAACAACGATTGCTGAACTTTAACCTGTACGACAACCATGAGGCGGCAAACTAATGTGATCAGTAGCATAGACTGGATTACTGTCGGGCTGTATGTGGCGCTGGTGCTGATGGGCTGGTTCAACATCTATGCCGCTGTGTTTGACGAGCAAAACACCAGTATTTTTTCCGCCTCCCAACGCTACGGGAAACAATTGCTGTGGATCATCACCGCCGTAAGTTTGGCAGTGTTCGTTTGCTTGCTGGATATCCGGTTTTACTCGTCATTTGCCTATCTGATATACGCCGTCTGTATTCTCGTGCTGGTGACAGTGTTAGTGGTCGGGAAAGAGGTGAACGGCTCAAAATCATGGTTCGTCATCGGACCCGTGCAACTCCAACCTTCGGAATTTGCAAAAATTGCCACAAGTCTTGCGCTGGCGAAATATTTGGGCAACTATTCCGGAAAAATGATGCGATTTTGGAATATTGTACGCATCGGGATTGTCATCTTTTTGCCTCCCATACTCATCATCCTGCAACCCGACACAGGGTCCTGTCTGGTATATCTGGCATTTCTGATTGTCCTGTACCGCGAAGGGTTATCGCAAGAAATCTTGCTGTTCGGCATTTTGGCAGTGACGTTGTTCATTCTCTCCCTGCTGATGCAGGACGCGCAGGCATATTTGACGGGCGGACTGATCGCACTGGGTTTCGTGTTTTTTGGGATAAAAAGCAGGGACGCCAAAGGTTTTTTTAAGGGAACAGGCTTGTTTTTGGTCGTTTTCGGCATACTGTACGGTATCAACATGGCGATGGGAGAACGGTTTGAACCCTCCGAATTACTTTTCGTAACGGCTATGGCAATTGCTGCCGTTTTTATGACTATTTCAGCGCTACGCAAAACGCCGCTGATACGCAGGATTATCTTCTTCATCCTATGCGCGTTGATATTTACTTTTTCGGTGGATTTCGTTTTCGACAACGTGCTGGGCGGACACCAGCAGAAACGCATTTTGGTGATGCTGGGTATGGAGTCCGATCCGTTGGGGCTGGAATACAATGTCAATCAGTCCAAGATAGCCATTGGTTCCGGCGGTTTTTGGGGCAAAGGTTTTTTACAGGGAACGCAAACCAAATACAACTTCGTACCGGAGCAAAGCACCGATTTTATTTTCTGCACAGTGGGCGAGGAGTGGGGTTTTGCAGGCGCCGCCGTTGTGGTCGTTCTCTTTATGGCGTTGTTGCTCCGGCTGCTCTACATTGCCGAACGGCAACGTTCTGTCTTCAGCCGCGTCTATTCCTATTGCGTGGTGAGTGTCCTGTTTCTGCACTGCACCATCAACATCGGCATGACCATTGACCTGATGCCTGTTATCGGCATTCCCCTGCCGTTTTTCAGTTACGGCGGGTCTTCGCTGTGGGCGTTCACCATTCTGTTGTTCATCATGCTGCGGCTGGACGCTTCCAGAGGGGAATATATCCGTTAGCGGGACGATTTTTGCCGCCTACCTTCCCCAGCCTTCTCTATCCAGACTGCGGTACTGTATGGCTTCGGAAAGATGCTGCGGCTGTATGCTTTGCGACATTTCCAAATCGGCTATGGTGCGTGCCACTTTAAGAATCCGGTCGTGAGCGCGGGCAGACAACCCAAGCCGCTGCATGGCGGTTTTCATGATGTTCTGTCCGGCGGCGTCAATCATGCAATATGTCTTCAACATTCTGGAATTTATTTGTGCGTTGCAGTGGATACCGCTATAAGCGGTAAATCGTTCTTTCTGTATATTTCGGGCTGCGATAACACGCTCACGGATAGCGGCGCTGGATTCCGCCACACGATGGTCGGACAACTTGTCAAACGGGACGGGTACTGTTTCGATATGGATGTCTATTCTGTCCAGCAACGGACCTGAAATTCGGCTGAGATATTTCTGCACAAAACCGGGAGCGCACACGCATTTTTTTTCAGGATGATTATAAAACCCGCAAGGACAGGGATTCATGGAAGCTACCAGCATGAAACTTGCCGGATATTCGACGGCAAAACGTGCACGGGATATGGTAATCACGCGGTCTTCGAGAGGCTGACGCATCACTTCGAGCACGGAACGTTTAAATTCCGGCAGTTCGTCCAGAAAAAGCACGCCGTTGTGCGCCAGCGAAATTTCGCCGGGTTGCGGAAAGGAACCGCCGCCTACCAGCGCCACGTCACTGATGGTATGGTGCGGCGAACGAAAAGGACGCCGCGTGATCAGCGAAACGTCTTTACCCGTTTTCCCTGCTACGGAATGTATTTTCGTGGTTTCCAGCGCTTCTTCGATAGTCAGCGGAGGCAATATCCCTGACAGTCTTTTTGAAATCATGGTTTTTCCCGCACCCGGAGGTCCTATCAAAATGATGTTGTGTCCGCCCGCAGCAGCGACTTCCATCGCCCGTTTCACATTTTCCTGTCCTTTTACGTCGGCAAAATCGGCTTCATAGTCGTTATGCCGCAAAAATTCGCGTTCTATGTCTATCTTCTCCGGTGGCAGGGTTTCCGCTCCATTCAACAAGTCGATCACTTCTTTGATAGAGGATGCGCCGTAAACGGCGATTCCTTCCACCACAGCCGCTTCTTTGGCATTCTGCACGGGGAAAATGCAGGTGGTAAAGCCCTCGCTCAACGCTTGCAGCGCGATGGGCAATGCTCCTTTGATGGGTTGTATGGAACCGTCGAGCGACAATTCGCCCATGATGACGCACTGTTCCAAACGGTCGCCCGATATTTGTTCGGAAGCCGCCAAAATTCCAATTGCCAGCGGAAGGTCATACGCCGAACCTTCTTTGCGAATATCGGCAGGCGCCATATTGATGACCACTTTTCGTCCGGGCATCTTGAATCCCTGCATCTGAAGCGCAGACTCAATGCGTTGCTGGCTCTCTTTCACGGCGCTGTCCGGCAAACCCACCAACAGAAAATTGATGCCTTGACTGACGCTTACTTCAATGGTGATGGTAGTGGCTTTTATCCCGTAAACCGCGCTCCCGAAAACTTTAACCAGCATATCGACCCCGTGTTTTTCATTTCAGATACTGCGGCAACAACTCATCCAAAGCATCGGCGTGAACGCCTTTTTCGATGATCCTCCCATCCTTGTCCAGCAAAATCGCATAGGGGATGGAGTTGACCGAATACAGTTTCACCGCTTCGCTATCCCAAAATTTCAAATC
The DNA here is from genome assembly GCA_031270985.1 of Bacteroidales bacterium. Taxonomy (GTDB): domain Bacteria; phylum Bacteroidota; class Bacteroidia; order Bacteroidales; family UBA4181; genus JAIRLS01. The sequence goes on from JAISWR010000139.1 coordinate 11,044, forward strand.
GGACATGTGCCGCCATTCCAGCTCATCCTTATGGATAGCGTCCGTCCATTCCGCATGATTCCTGTCCAACGAAACGCCTACAATCTCAAAACCCTTGTCTTTATATTTGCGGTACGCTTCTACCACCAGCGGATTGGAGTTGCGGCAAGGACGACACCACGACGCCCAAAAATCGATCAGGACATATTTCCCGTTGCCGGCATAGTCGGATAGTTTCACGGGCTGTCCTTCGGGCGAATCCATGGAAAAATCGGTGAATTTCCGCCCTATTTCCGTGCGTCGTGCCGTCTCCAGCCTTTCCCTGTTCGTTTGCACCCATTGCGAAGGGTGGTTTTCCTCGAAACCGTCGATAACGGATGCAAACTGCTCAATGTCGCCGTAATGTGATAATACATTGGCAATTACAAAAGCCGATACAACGGAAGAAGGATGCTCCTCCACAAAGTCGCTCATGAACTTGGTACGCTCCTGCGAAAGGTTGTTCATCTGCGCAAGGACGGAAGCCTCTTCCGGAGTATCCGCCACTTCCGACAACTGCAACGCCATGTACTCGTCATTCAACTGCTTTGACTGTTTCCCGAACTCATTTATCCGCGCACTGAATCCGGCAAACAAATCATTCTCATGCGAACCGGAAACGACGGAAGCCATGATGTCTTCCGCATCAATGGTGATGGTGATGTGCGAATTTTCGACAAAAAACTCTACGGGTCCGTTGTTACCGATGTAAAGCAGGCAATAATCGGGGCATTCTACCGTATTTTTCAATTCAAACTTGCCTTTTTTCACCACAGCACTGTCCACGATCACCGCTTTGGAGTCGTTGAACTGCTGCAGATACACCGTTTGTCCGTCAAAACCATCGGCAATCCCTTTAATGATGTACCCTTTATGTTCGGAACAGGCATACAGCGCAAGAATTATTGTAATATAAATTAAGTGCTTCATTGTTTGATATTTTATGGCGCAAAATTAGATGAAAAACTTCAGTTTTCCAAGCGCGTGAAATAAAAATCAAGGCCACCCCTGTTGGGCTTACGACCGTACTCTTACGTACAACTGCTATCTTTGTAGCTTTAAATAAT
>JAISWR010000001.1 GCA_031270985.1 Bacteroidales bacterium
CCTGGTTTGTGAAAGGCGCAAATCCCTACGTGCCTGTGCAAAGCGAGGGACAAAAAGTGGCGGGGTATGTGTACTGGTTCGACAACGAGGCACAAGCCGCCGTTACCGACTCGCTTGCCACACCCGTAACGTACTATGCAATGGACAAAAACCTGATTACCGACAGTTTGGCACGCGGCATCCACACCGTCAGCATGCGTTTCCGCGACAATTGGGGACAACTGGGCGAAATAGTGACGGATACATTCAAGGTTTTGCAGGGAAATATCGCGAAAGCAAAAATTAAAAATTTGGAGCCGAATGTGAACCCTTATACCTATCGAATAAAGAGGCTGGCAACTGTTTACCGTTATTATCGCATTTTTGACGAAGCAAACAATCCTGTTGAGGGCGCCGTAGTTTTTTACATTGTCGGTAATAAGGAATTTCACACGAACCCGAGCAATGCAGACGGCTACGTTACTATTGAATTTAAAACTTGGGGTAATGATGTGAATACCAACAGCGATGATGATGTCACGGAAGGTATCGGCACAAACAATCGAATGTTTTTTACCGGTTTATACACAGATGTAAATAAAACCAAGCAAATAGAAGTTACCGATAACGATTTTGGTTTTGCTAATTTAATTGTATCTGACTATCAGGCAGACGAAGAAGAATATGCATTGGAACTGGAAGGCGAATTCAAAGGCAATATACCTGTAACGCCTTGGGCAGAGCGGTTGGTAAGCGTATCGGATAAAGCAAAATTATCGCTTATTTTCAAATATGCTGATGACTGGAACGGGAAAAGGCAGTTGTCGGAACATAAATACGCCTTTCAAAATAAATTTTCGGCTTCGTCTGGCGGAAAGTTAAAAACGCCTACGCCTGTATTTTCTGCTTCTGCTTCGCTCGAAAACGGCGCAATTAATAAATACAAAATGGAAGCGGATTTTTCTTCCCATTTCAGGACTGCTTATGATTTGCTGTGCGGGTATTTGGAATATTCCGGAAATACCGATACAAAGTTGTTTGCCATAGTAAAGGCAATCGGAAACTATTTGGACGACCCGCCTGAAATAGAAGAAGATAGAAGCAAAGGCGTGTTTACGAGCGGAAAGGTATCCGAAAAGCTTGATTTAAGTATGGGTGGAATTCCTGACGAGGTTTCGCCGATAAAAATAAAATTGGAAGCCAAACAGGGAGTCAAAGGTACTTATGAATTTGGCAATACTTCCACTCGTGTCGGGATTTTGGGGAATCCGCATACCTATTCCGATTATTTGAAAAACGACATTAAAAAGAATTTTGATGTATCGGGCAACATTGATTTTGGCGATTTTGCCGCCATAGACGGACTGAAATTTGGCGTTGACATTGAATCGTCCGAAGCGGGAGGAATGAAAATTGAGCGTAAAATGGACGCCAATTACAAGCCAACAGAGGGCAGTATAACCATGACGCAAAGTTCGGAATACGATGTTTCGGCAGAATTTACAACTGCTGCATTGCCTTGGTTACCCGCTTTCCACGTGAAAACAGGAAAAGAATATTCATCAAAATACACTTTGAAAAAAGACATCCTTGATAATCAAATGTATTTTCCGATTAACGACCCCTTGTGGAATTATTTTAACCATAAAACAAGTTCCGTGTCGCTCGGAAATGCCGATGAGATTATGCCGAATATCGCGAATATCAGCAATGGTTTAAGTTCCTCCAACCCGCTTTTTTACAATATCGTTAACAATAATTTTTCTTTGAAAACGACGAAAAAATATACTTCGGCTATCGGCGTATCAAAAAAAATAGGACTTACGGCAAGTTTTATCGGGCTTGACTGGAGTTTTGAAGCCTCTGCCTATGCATTGCTTGATGCAAAATATCCATTAGGAGAATTTTTGTATCATCCAACAACAGACAAGATGTATCCGCAAGTAAAATACGCAGATATTGACAAACCGTATTATTGGTTTTCACCCACTCAAATGTTAGACGATTTATGGGAAAATTGCTGGGATGCCATCAAGAGGCGCTCCATTCAAATTGCCACAAAAGTGCTTGATTATTTGGAAGATGCTGTTATTTGGGTTACAGGTAGTGACGAAGTTCTTACAAATTCTAATGTAGAACGCCAATATGCTCGTTCTTTGAAAAATTATTCAAGACTGCAGGCGGCAACTCAAAACAAAAAATCCGTTTTGGCGTTCCATATTCCCAGCAATGAGCAGGCATTTGATAACGATACGGAAGTGAAACTGGAATGGTTTTACCCCGGCGGCGAGTTGATGGGCAAAACAGAAAATCAAGATACAATGGTCGTGATCAGCGATTTATTTTTCCTGCGAGCCGTTCACAAATGGGATACTTTAAGCGTTGCGCCGCATGGCAATTTCAAAATCTATGCAACCGTTGGCGATGATGATTTGGCTTTCTTGGAAATAGACGACGCTTATCCGGTCTCTGTTTATCATCAGTCATTTGAAGACGAAACAAATACTTGGCATTTGATTGGTTCGGTAAATGATACGATTGAATATGATAAAATGGGCATGTATTGTCTTGGCATTGGCGTAAATTCCGATAACGAGCCACCCGTTATTACCATTTCCAAAGAAGAAAAAACGGTTCAAATCAGCATTACCGACAATATGGCAGTCTATTGGAAAAATGTATATGTTATTATCAATGGATTGACATCGCAATATCAGCGCAATGGAAACACACTTGTTGCTACGTTGACGGAAGAACAATCGAGCAATGATATACATGTTACCGTACATGCATCCGACTTGGCAAGAAATGAATCTTCACGTACAGCAATTATAAGTGCGGCTTCGTCCGACGCCACTTTGAAAAGTCTCACGGTTAGCGCCGGAACTTTGTCTCCTGCATTTCATTCCGCCACCACTGTTTACACGGTAACTGTACCCAACGATGTGACAAGCATTGACGTAACCGGAACGGCAAATCACACGGCTGCGACGGTAAGCGGCAATGTTACAGGCAAGCCGCTTGATGTCGGCGACAATGTGGTGAATATCGTCGTCACCGCCGAAGACGGGATAATCGCAATGACCTACACGGTAACCGTCACGCGGCTACCGGTTGTCACCGGCGTGGAAGAGACCCTGCAAGCGGACATCTCCGCCTATCCCAACCCTTTCAAAGGCGAAGTCCGTCTCACGGGCGCGGAAGGCTGCATGCTCACGGTGTTCACAACAACGGGAAAGGCTGTCCACACCCAAAAAGTAACCGGCGCGGATGAAACCATCCATCTGGAACACCTGCCTGCCGGCCTGTACCTGTTCCGGCTGGAAAAAAACGGAAAAACGAAAACGCTTAAAATAATGAATAATGAATAATTAATAATTAATAATGTAGGGGCAACCCTATGTGGTTGCCCTGCCTTAGAATAGTGAATAATGAATAATCACCGGTGCAGGATTTCAGTATAAGATCGAAGCGGTATAAGTCCGAACCAAATCCTTTTCAACCGCATATCAAATGGATGAAAAAGACTGTCGGACAGCTACTTGATCTTCCTTGACGACAAGTTGCGTCATCGCTCCCATCACAAGCGGGTGATTGGCTTCGCCGTGTCCTGCGGGAAAGTCGAAAGCAACGGGAAAATCAAAGGCTTCAACATGCTCGTGGACGATTTCAACAGCCGTTTTGCCGAACGGCGCGTTTCCTTCCTTCATCTCCGTTAACTCGCCTACAATCAAACCCTTTAGGCGGGACAGTATGCCGCTGATGCGAAAACTGTTCATCATTCTGTCCAAATGATACAGACTTTCGTTTACATCCTCGATGAACAGGATGCAGCCTTCGGTCGGACATTGATACGGAGAACCGTTCAGACTGTAGAGTACCGACAAGTTTCCGCCCACAAGCGGCGCCACTATTTCCCCGCAACGGTTGCACGGATGCGGCGGCAAATCGTACGACAAGGCTTCTCCCCACAAAAGTTTGCGAAGATACTCCCACGATGCCGGTAAATGCGTTTTCTTTTCTTCGGCCAGATCAATAGGCATGGAACCGTGAATGCTCATCTGCTGCAATTGCCGGTTCCAGTAAGTCAGCAACACGGTAATATCGCTGTAGCCGACCAGCCATTTCGGAGGAAAAGAAGGCGCATACCGGTCAAGGGCGGGCAATAAACGCGCTGTGCCATAGCCTCCGCGAGCGCAAAACACCGCTTTAACATCAGAACGAAGCATCATATCGCATAAATCACTAAGCCGTTGAACGTCATTTCCGGCAAACAAAAAATCTTTCAGTCCAAGACTGTTCCCTAATACAACGCGCAAACCCCACGATTGCATCACTTCAACTCCCCGTTCCCATTGATCCGGAACAAGATGATACCCCGGTGCAATCATTCCCACGCTGTCACCCGACTGTAAAAAAGGCGGAACTACCATCATCCATGATTTTCAATTATCATGGCAAATATAGATAATATCTTTCGGATTTCCAAAAGCGTGCGGATGAAAAGAATGAATGAAACATCCGTGACAAATCGTCTTCCTTGGAAAGGTCTGCGATCCTGTCAGGTCAAACTTAGCGTTATTCGCTGATGTTCAACAGTTCTACATCATATACGATAACGGCGCGTCGAGGGATACAGTTATTGTCTCCTGTAAGACCATGTGCAAGGTGCGGCGGCAGGATGAACCGCGCCTTGTCGCCTTCCCGTAGCAAGAGAATGCCTTCTTCCAATCCTGCTTCAACGCCTCCCTGTCCGATCCGGAACGTTTTACTGCCCGACTGTGCGGACGAATAACAGACGGTATGGACACTGTCTGCCAATGACAGGGTGTATGCTATTTCCGCCAGTTTTCCCAAAGCGGCTTTCCGTCCGGTACCGTGATCGTATATGTCATACCATAAGCCCGACTGCGCAGGTCGCATTTGCCATTGATGGCGTTCTACGTATGCTTTTATAAACTCTGCGTCCTTTACTATCAGCGCCTGATTAGCTCGAATCAGCTGTTCGGTATGGTTGTCTTTTGTATTGCCGGCGTTACGCACTTGTGTAGCGGGTGTCCTTCTGAACAACAGTAAAAATAGGACTCCTGTAATAATAATAAGTACACCTGCCGTTATGAAAATCGTTTTATGGCGCATGGAGTTCGTTTTTGTAAAGCGGCAACAATTCGCGAAATTTTTTGACCGTTTCGTCCAATGATATTCGTATTTCGCCGCCGGAGGCGTTCAAGTGTCCGCCGCCCTTGAAATGTTTCCGGGCAAAATTATTGACGGAAAAGGAGCCTTTCGACCGGAAAGAAATTTTTATTTTGTCTTCCTTTTCCAGGAAAAAAGCGGTGAACCGGACGCCATTGACGGACAACGGCAAATTGACGAATCCCTCGGAATCGCCTGTTACAAAATCGTACCGGCGTTGTTCTTCCAGATTTAAACTGATAATCGCCGTATGGTATTCGGGAAAAACCTCCATTTTATTGTTCAGGCAATATCCCATCAGCCTCATCCGCTGGGCGGAAAAGTTATCGTACACCTGATCGTAGATGGCGTCGCGGTCGATGCCGTATGCCAATAGCTCCGAAACTGTCGTAAAGGTGTACGACGTAGCGCTCCGGAAACTGAAACAGCCGGTATCCGTCATAATGCCGGTATAAAGGCAGGAGGCAATGTCGCGGTCGATAAGCGCGGCATCCCATATTTTCAGCATGTCGAAAAGCAGTTCACAAGTGGAGCTGGCGTTAGTGTCGGAAAAGAGATAGTCGGCGGAAAGCGATGGTTCCGGATGATGGTCGATGAGTATCCGCACGGCTTTGGATTCCGACAACAAGCGGATCATGTCGGCGCTACGCTTGATTTGGCTGTAGTCCAGGTGAAAAATGTAATCAGCTTTTTCGATGGTAGCCGTTGCCAGTTCCTTTTGCCGCATAAAATTGATTGTTTCATCGGTGCAGGGCAGCCAATGCAGGAACTCCGGATAGTCGTTGGGTGTAATCATCGCCACTTCATATCCTTTCTTCCGGAGGAATTGATATAGCGCCGTCAACGCGCCCATGGCATCTCCATCTGGCCCTTGGTGGTTGGTGATTACAATCCGTCCGGGCGTTGCCAGAGCGTCTTTCAACCGTATCACTTGCTGCTGTTGGTCTAACGTCATGATGTTCAAATTAATTAAAATCAGTATATTTACGGATAAAGTATGTCTTTTTGCCGTATGCAAATATACGGCTTTTTCCATCATGAATCGTCAAAGAAGAAATTAATTTGTACGCAATGGCATGTTGTTTTATCGACTTTGTTTGCCGCACTGACTGCCGTACGGGCAAAAGTAGGCCTAATGAATAACTAACGAAATACAAAATTTTGAAAACAGTTAATCCGATGATATGATTTGCGTGCTTCATTCATGGCTTATCGCGTTTTACTCTCTCGGTATTCCTTCGGCGAGACGCCGACTGCCCGTTTGAAATATTTCCCGAAAAACGACTGGTTGGCAAAATTCAGTTCGTCGCTGATTTGCTGGATGGTCATGTTGGTGGCTCGAAGCAGCGATTTGGCTTCCAAAATCACATAATCGGCTATCCATTCGAATGCCGACTTGCCGGTTGTCTTTTTGATGACGGCAGATAGATGTTTCGGCGTCAGGCATAGCTTGTCGGCGTAGAAACTCACTTCGCGCGAATCCCTGTAATGCTGCAATATCAGACGGTAAAACGCATTGAACAGTTTATCTTTCTTGTCTTTTTGAATGGCGTATTCCTGCCGCAGCTGATTGAAATTGTTGATACCGTAGAAAAAAGCCTGCGACAACAAACGCACCATTTCCATGCGGTACGGATTGGACGTTTGCTGTATGGCCCTTTTCAGTATCTGGAAATAATCCTGCAAATGCGCCATTTCCGCTTCATCCAGATGCACCACCGGATTTTCCCGCAGATAAAGGAATATGGGAGTTATGTCTTTCATGCTCAATTCGATGTTTTCGACAAAACGCCGCGACATGGCGATAAGCAGCACCGAAAAATCTTCGCTCCGGTAAGTATATTGCAGGATTTGCCCCGGCATGATGATAACAAAATCGTTGGCGGCGTAGCAGCAAGGCCTCAAGTCAACGCTGCCTTCCGCATAGCCCTTCAGACAAATGGTCGCCACGGCTTCATTGACCTTTGTGGGATAATCGAAAAACGGCACCCCGCTAATGTCGTCAATCATAATATAATCATCGTCAATACACGCTACCGGAAGCGATTTCCGCACGGCGTCAAAATCTATCACGGTTCTATTCCGCTTCGTATTTTTCTTCTCCATATACGTATTTTTGACCACAAAGATATGCTCATTTTGCATAGCACAAAAATATTTCCGCCTTTTGGAACAACATTACACGACATTTGACCTTTTCCGTGCAAAATAAGCCCATACCTTTGCAGCTAAATTTTAACAGTATAAAAACAATGAATCGTCAATTTTTAAGTATGACAAATGTAAAATGCCTTATCCGTCCGGCCATGCTGCTTGCCGCTGCCGGTTTATCGGGCTGCGGCGGCAAAGCGCCGGAACCGCGCGAAAAAGTGATTCCCGTGAAAGTAATAACCCTTGCACCGTCGGCCCTTACAGCCGGACACATCTACACAGGCACCGTAGAAGAATCAAGCGCCATATCGCTCAGCTTTTCGATGCTCGGCACGGTAGAAGAAGTCCTTGTGGCTGAAGGGCAACGTGTGCAAAAAGGACAGCTGCTTGCTACGCTGAACAGCGCCACGACGCGAAATGCCTTAACCACAGCGCAGTCCCAACTAAACCGTGCACAGGACGCCTACGACCGTTTGGCAAAGTTGCACGCCAACGGCAGTCTTCCCGACATCAAGTTCGTAGAAGTGGAAACCGGCTTGCAGCAGGCTAAATCAATGGTGGAAATTGCGCAGAAAAACCTCGACGACTGCCGGCTGTATGCACCGCGCAGCGGCGTTGTCGCCAGTCGCTCGATTGAACCAGGCGTGAATGTGATGCCCGGCGTAGCTGCGTTCAAGTTAGTTACGGTGGACAAAGTAAACGTGAAAATCCCCGTTCCCGAAAGCGAAATCGGCGATATCGCCCTCGGCCGGGATGCGACGATAGAAGTTCCCGCGCTGAACAACGGCACATTCACCGGAAAAGTCGAACTGAAAGGCATCACCGCTAACGCCATATCGCACACCTACGACGTAAAAATCGGCGTTGACAACCTTGCAGGGGCGAAAAATCTTGCAGGGGCGAAAAATATTTCACCCCTACTGCCCGGCATGGTTTGCAAGGTATCCCTGAAACGCGACGGTGTGCAGGCCGACATTGTCATTCCTAACCGGACGGTGCAAACTTCGCCGGAGGGAAAACATTTTGTATGGCTTGCCGACAACGGCGTTGCCCGTCGTCACTACATTACGCCCGGCAAGCTGAGCGGCAACGGCATTACCGTCAGCGAAGGTTTATCGGCAGGCGATTTGCTGATTGTCGAAGGCTATGGGAATGTAAGCGAGGGGATGAAGGTTGCTGCCAAATCCGTGATTAAATAGTGTCTGTCCATAAACGATAAATATTTGAGGTGTAATCTTTTAAACACAAAAAAGGATTATCTTATGCGCTATAAATGACCCAATATAAAAAGCGACAGAATGAAGATGCAACATAAGAGAGGACAGTAGAGACCATTCATTTGGGCGAGGCGATGTGCCGTCGGTGGAACAGATCGTTCGGGCAGCCATAGACGAAGGTCTGGATGACGTGAGCAAAATATGTCTGGACAGCCGCTCAATAATAGGGGATTACACAAAGAGTGCGAAGAAGACCTAATGAAGTAAAATAAGGAGAAGGTTGAGAACGAAGAGAAGCTGTTTTTCGATCTACGAACTTGATACGGATATTATCGTGAAAGGCGGTTGTGAAATCAAGTTCGGTCACAAGGTCAATTTTGCCGGTGGGCAAAGCCATTATTTATGAGACATATCCAAATCGGCAATTCCGCAAACTGCCCTGTTTCCCGACATTTACGCGGCAATCCTTCTTTTCGTAAACAAATCAAAACACTGCGCCGTCGGTATAACGGAAAGATTGCGGCACGACTGTTACCGGCGTAGCATATAAAATATCCACTACGGCGCAGCATTGAAGATGCCGCTCAATGGTAACATCTTGATTATTTGTCATGACCTGTGCGAAATTCCTTAATTGTTGTTTGTTTATTTCCAGCTCATTATACTTGTCCGGCATCACACTGTCCGTTACGTTGTATCCGATGTATTGTTTTTCTATCATTGGGGCAAACATATCCGCCTTGACATTGACATCTGGATAGCCGCAACGTAATTCCATTTTTGCAGGCATTCCCGTAAGCGGCTGTACGGATAAGCTGACAGACGTACCGTTGTCTCCTTCTATGCGGCAGTAGAGCGTATTCTCTGTTTTTACCACCTCATCTATTTTTATGATAGTGCGCATATTCGCCACGTCCATTGCAAATATCAGGTCGTAATACATTTCCCGTTGCGCAATTGTGTTGAAATCGCCATCTGTGCATTCCGGATGATGGGTAATTTTCACCCACTGGGGCGTTTGTTTCAGTCCTGCAACGGATTTGTGTACGGAACAGTGGTTATATCGGCCGCCCAGATGTAGCGTAACGCCGGATTCTTCCGCCACCCGCACCAGATATTGCATGTCTTTCCACCGCAAATGGTGCGGATGCGCTATGTGCACATGTTTCAACGCTTTCAACGACTTCTCCGCCAACGACACAATCCCCGTGAAATCGGCAGCGATATCAATGGCGTCGGCATATCGGAACAGAGCGTCCGGAGACGAATAGGATACGATACGGTACTTACGCGCAAAAAGCATGGATTCACGATTGTCCTGCGCATAGCATCCTACAATTTCATACGCTCCGCCGGTCAATAAGACCTTAGCGTGCAAATGTGACGAAGCGTCTGTCCCTATAATGCCTATCCGAATCATATCCTGACGATTTTTTCACTGCAAATATAACCATATATTCGGTTCATTGTTCGTGTATGTTATGTTATTTTTCAACAAGTGGGTGTTGATAACAATTGTTGTACATATAACGGTTAATTGAGTAAAAATATTTTGCGGCGTATTTTGTTATTTGATCCCGTCAAGTCGGTTAGGTTTCTATCCTGTTTTTCTCGAAAATGAAAGAAATGATGTACCTTTGCCGGCAACATTATTAAAATAAATGGGACATGTCGGACGACAAAAAAATCATTTTTTCGATGGTGGGAGTCGGTAAAACCTTTCCGCCCCACAAGCAGGTACTGAAAGATATTCGCCTGTCGTTTTATTACGGCGCCAAAATTGGCATCATCGGGCTGAACGGATCGGGCAAGTCCACCTTGCTGAAAATCATTGCGGGCATTGAAAAGTCGTTTCAGGGCGAGGTGGTTTTTGCGCCCGGCTATTCGGTAGGTTTGTTGGAGCAGGAGCCTTATCTGGATGAGCGCAAAACGGTGAAAGAGATTGTGCGGGAAGGCGTTTTGGAAGTTGTTGAACTGTTGCGAGAATACGAGGAGGTGAACAGCCGGTTTGCAGATCCGATGAGCGACGAAGAGATGAATGCGCTGATGTTGCGGCAGGGTGAACTGATGGAGCAGATCGACCATGCGGAGGGTTGGGAATTGGACAGCAAACTGGAGCGCGCTATGGACGCACTGCGCTGTCCTGAGGGTGATGCGCCGGTGGCGATGCTGTCTGGCGGCGAACGTCGGCGTGTGGCGTTGTGTCGCCTGCTGCTGAAAGAACCACACGTGTTACTGCTCGACGAACCAACGAACCACCTCGACGCTGAATCCATCCAATGGCTCGAAATGCATCTGCAACAATATAAAGGCACGGTAATTGCCATCACGCACGACCGCTATTTCCTCGACAACGTGGCAGGTTGGATTCTGGAACTTGATCGCGGCGAGGGTATTCCGTGGCAGGGCAACTATTCCTCGTGGCTGGAACAAAAAACCACCCGTATGGCACAGGAGGAAAAACAGGAAAGCAAGCGGCGCAAAACCCTTGAACGCGAACTGGAATGGGTGCGCATGGCGCCCAAGGCTCGCCATGCAAAGGCAAAAGCGCGACTATCGGCTTATGACAAAATGTTGAGCGAAGACAGTCGCCGGAAAGAAGAACGGCTGGAGATATTCATTCCCAACGGTCCGCGTTTGGGCGATAAAGTGATTGAAGTGCGCGAAGTGTCAAAAGCGTATGGCGATCGGTTGCTGTTCGACCGGCTCAGTTTTCGCTTGCCTCCTGCGGGCATTGTGGGAGTGATTGGCCCCAACGGATCGGGCAAAACCACCCTGTTCCGCCTCATCATGAACATGGAACAGCCCGATAAGGGCAACATCGAAGTGGGCGAAACAGTTAAAATTGCTTATGTTGATCAAAGCCATCAGGATATTGATCCTGAAAAAACTGTGTTTCAGGTGATCTCGAAAGGCAGCGAACTCATCACGCTGGGCGGCAAACAGCTAAATGCGCGGGCTTACGTGGCGCGTTTCAACTTTACGGGCGCCGACCAGGAGAAGAAATGCGACGTACTGTCGGGCGGCGAACGCAACCGGCTGCACCTCGCACTGGCGCTTAAAGAGGAAGGCAATGTGTTGCTGCTTGACGAACCGACCAACGACATTGACGTGAATACCCTGCGGGCGCTCGAAGAAGGACTGGAAAATTTTGCGGGTTGCGCGGTGATCATCTCGCACGACCGGTGGTTTCTTGATCGCATTGCGACGCACATCCTCGCATTTGAAGGCGATTCCAGCGCGTATTTTTTCGAAGGATCTTATTCGGAATATGAGGAAAACCGCAAAAAACGACTCGGCAACGATAGCCCCAAGCGCGTACGGTACAGAAAATTGACGATTTGAGTTCCCCTGCCGACGCACATCATGTGACTTTTGGGCTGAGTATCTCCGTCATTTTCTTCGGATTACAGGGCATATATTCTGCGGGCATTTTCAAAAAATATCTTATCCGTAACGTGTTTGGGCAAACGCAACCCCTCCAATGTTTGCGGCGCATCGGGCAAGTTGAATTTTTCAGCAGGGACTTTTTCTCCGGTAGCAAAGAACAGCCAATGGTTTCGCCACTCTTTGCCCACCAGCGCACATAAGTTTTCGGCATATCTGCCGGGAGTGAGGTAACGCTTTACCTTTGCCTTGACGCCTGTCAGTTCGATAAAGCAATCCGTTGCATACATCAGCCTGTCCTGGTATTGCAGGAAGAAATCACGGACTTTGTCTCTGTTCCGGTATGTCTGCAAATGGATATGTCCGATGCACGCCGAGAGATCCGTTGTCCAATGGGGATACCGTTCAAAACGGTCAGCTACTTTGTCTATGTCCCATTCCATGCTGCCGAGATGTGCACTGACGAAATTCAGACGCGGATATTTTTCCAGCAACCGGTCGCGGACGGCAAGATGTTCCTCATACGCGGGTGCGTCGGGATGACGGTACATGTGATACTGTGGAGCAGTGTTGTAATAATGCAGTTCGTTGGCGAGCGTGATTTTTTCATAAGGCAACCAGCAACTGCGAGGATCTCCAAGATGGGCGAGTAGCGGGACGCCTTTGTTTTCGAGATACGCTATCACCGGCGCAAAAGCGGGGTGGTCGGCCATGATGTATTTGCCGTCCTTATCCTGCAACGTCATTCCGATGTTTTTCCATATCTTAATCCCTTTTGCACCGGCGTTTAAGCACTTTTTGACGTATGCAACGGCGTCGCCGGCAAATGATGCGGAAGCGAAACCCGACGGGTCAAACGTGCCTAAAAAATCAAACCATTGAGGGTATTTTTTTTTCAGGCGTACCGAAACACTTAATTGCCGGCCAACAGGCACACCATCCAAAGCCGTATTGATAGAAACGAGGTGCATATTGACGGAAGACGCATATCGCAACAAGGCGTCCCACGTAACCAGATAATGTATGTGCGCATCGCATTTGGGCGCTTTGGCGAAATCGCAAGGCAGGTAATATTCAGTCATTTTTTGCGTCTGTGCCGGTAACCAGCGATTGAAACAATTGAACCCATTTGCCGGCTATGTTTTCTATCTTGTACCGGTTTGACTTTAACAATGCTTTTCGTCCCATTTCTTTTCTTATATCCTCATTTTCAATAAGATATTCTATTTTTTCAGCCAATTGGCGAATGTTTTCGGATTCCACCAAAAAACCGTCTTCACCATCGGAGATGATGTCTTTCGGGCCGGTTTTGCAGGCAAACGACACCACGGGCAATCCGCATGACATTGCTTCGATCATGACCAGCGGCATACCTTCCTTTCTGGAACTGAGCACATAGATAGATCCGTTGCGGTATATTTCCGACAAGTCGGACACGTAAGAAGTGTCAATCACCACGGCATCATTCAGGCGGTAGCGGTTGATTTGCTCCATGTACGGGGATTGTTCCCCTTTTCCGTGAATGATTAATTTCCATTCGGGATATTTTGCGGCAATTATGTTCCATGCGTCTATCAGCAGGTCAAATCCTTTTTCATACGAAAATGCGCCGACCGAGACAATTCTCCGGCTGGTGACATCGCTCGGTTGTTGCGGTGCAGGAATGGTGATAAAATTCGGTATGACCGTCAGATTGCTCAATCCTGTCCACAACTCTGCTTCTTCATGAGTGAGCACAACAAATTTGTCCAGTTTCTTGATGTTGTTCACCATGATGTTAAATTCCCACTTTTTGAAAAATTTGACGAGCGGGTTTTTGAGGAAGAACCGGTGTCGTTGGTTCCATGTGCCGGAGTGCAGTTCTCCCACTTTTTTGCTTCCGTCTTTCAGATGGGTGATAACTCTCAGTTCTTTCCAAATCCAGAGTGTTGAAACAAATATGTCCGGTTTGAAACAGTTGATAAATTTGTGGAGTCTTTTTCTGAACAGGAAATATTTGTAGGGATAAGTGATAAGTTTCCACAATTTGTTATCGTCGTCGAAATTAACATTCAGGTCAAGGTGGGTTACTTTGTCCGAAATGGGATATGCGGGTTTGTGATTTCGTTGTTCGGTGGTGAGCAGTACCACCGAATAGCCGAATGTTTCGGCGAAATAGTTTGCTTTCAGGATGGTGATGCGTTCCATCCCGCGCGACAAGATAACTTTTGGCAGATAATAAACGATTTTCATCATACGGGTTATGTGCGGTTAATCATGTTAAAATAGTTTTCCCATTCTCCCATATCTTTCCATGAACCTTCGGAAACAGGGAATACGCCGATTTTTCCATTCTGTTGTTGCACGAATTTGATGAGGTCGGTGATGTGGAAAAACACATTTTCGGGTATTTCGTTCAGCAACGATTTTTTCAGCAGATACATGCCGGAATTGACTTTCAAGGTGATGTCCGGTTTTTCCTGCAGGTCGATCAATATGCCGTTTTCTCCTGTTTCCACCACCCCGTAGGGGATGTGATAATTTTTGAGTGCGGCGACAATGGTTATCTCATGGTTGTTTTCCATGTGGTATTGCAATATTTCCGAATAGTCCTGTTCGATGAGGATATCGCAATTGGTGACGAAAAAATGTTCGCTTTTCAGTCGTTTTTTCATCATTGTCAGGCTGCCTGCTGTTCCCAGTGGCTTGTTTTCCTTGAAAAAATGTATATTCAGTGGCAAGTTGAGGCTGTTGATATAAAATTTGATGAGTTCATCTTTGTAATTGACGGAAATATAAAAATCGGTACATCCGTAACAGGCAAACCGGTCAAATATTTCCTCCAGCATGGATTTTTCGCGGATGGGAATCAACGGTTTTGGAAGGATATTGGTTAGTGGCTGCAACCGGCTGCCCGCGCCGCCTGCCATGATCACTACCGGCAAATCAATGTTGGCTCGGATTGTTTGGCGGGACGGGAAAAAATCAGTCCAAAAATACACGTTCACCAGGTCGCCCTGCTTATTGATCACCGGCATACATTCCGTTCTTTCGGCAATCATCAGTTTTTTGATTTTTGCTGTACTGTCGTGTTCGCTGGAATATATTTTGTTGGTGTCCAGAATGGTGGCAACCGTGTTGCCAATATCTACATTCCGGATAATGGCGCGTTGAATGTCCCCGATGGTGAGAATACTGCAAAATTTGTTATTGTCGTAAACGAACAGCAGTTTCACCGATTCGGCATCCATTTTCTGCAAACATTCAAAAATGGAGGTATCTAAGCGAACAATTCTGTTGGCAATTTTTTTTCTTACACCCATTTCCGCAAAATATTAATAATGAATGACATAATTTCCGTATTGGGTTTTATTTTCTTCGGCATCCTCATACAAACCGATAGACAAAGCATTGATGAGTTCTTCCACTCCGTATGGTACGGAGAATTGCGGCTCAAAGCCCAACCTGTTTTTCACTTTGGCAAAGGAAACTCTGTAATTGCGCGGGTCGTTGCCGTTTGTCCCGTATTTCACTTTACTGTCCGGCAGTCGTTTCATGATTTCTTCCACAATCATTTTTTTGGTATAATTGTTCTTTTCTCCGCCCGCATTGAATACTTCAAAGGCTACCAGTGAGTTGTCGGCATTGATGACTGTGTCCAGCAATCGTGCGAAATCGCGTACATGGCAATAGGGACGCCATGTGTGTTCGTCATACACCGACAATTCTTTTTTCAGATACAATTCTTTCACAAATTCGCTGATGGACAGGTCAAAACGCATACGGGGCGACAAGCCGAATGCGGTGGCAAAACGCAGTACCACTCCGGTATAATCCAGCAGGTTTTTCTTCTCCAGCAAATATAATTCGTTGGCTACCTTTGCTTTGGCATATATCGAGAGCGGATTCAGTTCAAATGTTTCGTCGGCTAATTCGTCCGTCTTAATCAACCCGTAATTGGAACAGGTGGAAATGAACACCAATTTGTCGATTCCTTTTCCGCGAAAGAAATCCATACAGTTTTGCACGCCTTTTTCGTTGATGACGGTGGACTGTTCGGGATATTTTTTAGTGATGGGGTCGCCCACCAGTCCCGCCATCAGGATGACATCGGTAATGCCTTCTTTCAACGTCTTTTCCAAATCGGCGTTGTTGCTCATGTCGCCCCGTATGAACTTGTAAGCGGGGTCGCCGATGCAGGACAAAATGGAAAATTGATTGCCGTACACAAAATTATCCAGCGCCGTCACTTTATATCCCTTTTTCAGAAAATGGGCGGTGACTACCGTCCCCACATATCCCGCTCCGCCTACTAACAAGATGTTTTTCATGGACTTATTGATGGTTCTTTATAATTACGGTGTCTTTCGTGATAAAAAATGACCATTTGCTGAAACACGCTACGACTGCCTCAAAAAACGATTGGGCGCATCCGCGTACGATATGGTCGTGCAATTCGATAAATATTGTATCGACTTTGGACATCCATGCGGTAAAATCAGATGAAAACACTTGTTTTTCGCTTGATTCTATGTCGATTTTCAGAACGTCTATCCGGTCAATTGCATACTTGTCCAGCAGCGTATTGACGGATATTGCGGAAACAGTACCTTCCGGATCCTCCTCTACCACCATGCCGCATTTTCCGTGATTGTACTTGTCATAGACCTTTAACGGAGCATCTACGTTCCAGAGCGCGCTGTTTTCGCAATAAATATTGTCGTATAATGAGACGTTTTTTTGCAACAGTTTAAAGTTTTCACTGTCTGGTTCTATGCATATGATTTTGGCGTCCGGATAACGGTTTTTCATCAGTATGGCGAATAAACCTATGTTTGCCCCTCCGTCGATAATGATGCGCGGCTGTTGTTCGAGTTTGACGTCGTATTCTTTTTTCAGGAATATGTCGAAGAACATAGCATAATCGGATGTGCCCGTACGCAGTGAGAAACGGTGTGCAATGCCCGGTATTTGCAAATTGCGGACACGCCCGAAATAGAATCTCAGGAACAACGCCCATCCTTTTATGACACCAAATCGCGCACAAAACCTGTAAAAAACTTTTATATCTTCTTTCATGTTGTTTATTGGTCAGTGGTTATATCCATTCCGACAACATTTTTTTTGACGGCGCCCATTGAAGACCGTTTCCCGTTTCCTTAACTTTACAGTATCGGCAAAAAGGGCTGGGCGAATACAGGAACGTCAATATTTCATCCAGACTTTTGGCTTTGTAAATGTCGATACAGTCCTTTTCGGTTATGGTGAGATTTTGGTGGAAAAATTTATTGAAAATGGGTGTTTTGGCGATTACGTCGCATACATATAATTTCCCTTCCCGTAAAGTAATGCAATCATTTTCCGCTTTGCACCCCCTGAAACTTTCCCTGTAGTCCTGTTTCCCTGCCAAATCGAAAGGTCTTTTGAACATTCCATTTGTGCGGTCGCCGACATACGATAAAGGGACATTGTGGGTTTTCGCCAGTTTTTCCAATTCTCCGTAATTCAAATTTATCGGATATTTTGTGATCATTAACTTCACTTGGGTTTCTTTGGCTGTTTTCCAGAAATTTTCTGACTGTTTTGCCAAAATAATCCCGTTTGTCCAAAGCAATAAAAGCGTATTTTTAAAATATTTTCTGGCAATGATAAAAAAATCGGCGCATTGTTCATGCAATAACGGTTCGCCGCCCAATAAAGAAAGAAATTCGAGTTTGCCTCTGGTAAGTTCTGCTATTCTGGCGCAGTCTTTTTCAAAAGTTGCGGGGTCAAGACAATATTTATCGGCAAGTGGAGCGAAAGCGTCACAACCTTTGCATCGTAAGTTGCAATGGTCTGTGATATCTACAACAAATCTCAAGGGTCTCTTTTTGTCAAATGCCTTATTCAGGGCGATTTTCCTTTCAAAAGGCTTCAACAACGGTTTTACAGCACGTCTTCTGACGGATTCCGGCAACGATTTCCAATATAAATCTCTTAAAAACATCCACATGTTTGGAAATCTTATGATATTTCGACACAGTTATCCACCACCCATTCGGCAAACGGCATGCTTCCCGTGAATGCAGGAGATACCGCATTGAGCACGTGTACGGAATCTCTGTCGCCTTCCACTACGAAATCCATCACCAATTCTCGGGTTCTCACGTCCAGCAATTGTGCGCGGATACCCGGTTTGCTCCATTCCTTAAAACCTGTTTTATCAATGGTTTTCACCATTTTTGTCGCCAATCCCGTGAAATAGTTTCGGTTGTATTTTTTGATTTCTTCAAAGGCAAGATCTCTGAACCCGAAAGAGTTATGCAAAAACAGTTGGGCTTCCCGGCAGAGAATCCCGCATAATTCGCCGAACCGGAAATGACTCATGCCCTTGTAATTTTCACGCCAAAAAGCGGGAATGGACGTGGGGCCTATTTTAATGATGTTGTCCACCGTGATGGTGTAATGCACCCCGAGAAAAGGATTTTTCAGGTTGGGTACAGGATAGATATTGGTTTGGATGGGCTTGTCTGTTCCTTTGTATTTCAGATAGATGCCTTTGAACGGGATGATGGTGTAATTTTTTGAATAGCCGAAATCTTTGGCGATTTTATCCGCATACAACCCGCCTGCATTGATGATTTTTCCAGCTGTGATGGTGTATCTTGCTGTTTTTACCGTGTTGCCTGCAATGCGTTTTTTGTAGGGTTCGTTGAAAAAAATGCGGACGCCCTTCGCAAGCAGCTCATTTTTGATGCATTGGTTCACTTCAACAGGGTCCACTGTGGCAGTGGTGGGCGACCACAGGGCGTATTTGTAAGTGACGGCGTTCGGATCAATTTCCGCGAGTTCTTCGGCGGTAATCAACCGGATATCTACGCCGTTGGCTTTTCCGCGTCTTTCCAGCTCATAGAGGGATTGCAGTTCTTCTTCGTTCATCGCCACCACTGCCTTTTTACATTCGTTGATGCGCAGATGATTGTCGTGACAGTACTTGCGCATCAATGCGTTGCCTTCGCGCGTGAATTTTGCTTTCAGGGAATCGGCGGTGTAATAGAATCCCGCATGGAGTACGCCACTGTTGCGTCCGCTGCTGTGGTAAGCCACATCGGGTTCTTTTTCAATGACGGTAATCTTTGCTCCGGGACGCCGCCCGTTGAGTTCCCTGGCAATGGTCAGTCCGCAGACGCCCGCTCCGATGATAAGATAATCCGTTTCCAAATTTGAATCATTCATGAAAATCAAATTTCATAATTGTTTTAAATGTTTTGCAAATATAGTGAATGTTTTCCTTTGTCAAAGCGCCATACATCGGTAACGTAATTTCGTTGTCGGCGACATATTCGGTTATCGGCAAGTTTTTCGCGACCTGCCTGTATATGGTGAAGCGATGTATGGCCAGGTAATGAACGCTGGTCTGAATGCCTTTTTCGTGCAACAGGTTGCGGACGCGGTTGCGTTTTTCGGGTGTGCTGTTTTTCAGCACGACAGGCATGATATAATTCGTTACAAATTCGCGATTGTCCGCAAAAGGCACGATCACTTCTGCAATGTTTGCGAGTTCTTCGAGATACTGTTTGCGGATTTCCTGCCGTTTTTGCAAATCCGTCGGCAGTTTTTTCAGTTGCACCACGCCAATGGCGGCGCGAATGTCGTCCATACGGAAATTGTAGCCTAATTCGGTAATATCGTAGGTAGTGACATGTCCCTGAGCGCGCTGATAGGACAGGCTGGTCATGCCATGCGAGCGGAGTAATCTGATTTTTTGGTGCAATGCCGTGTCATTGGTAACAATCATTCCGCCTTCACCCGTGCTGATGTTTTTATTGGAAAAGAAGCTGAAGCATCCTATGTCGCCGATAGCGCCTAATTTTTTTCCCCTGTATTCCGACAAAGGTCCGTGACAGGCGTCTTCTATCACTTTCAGCCGGTGTTTGCGGGCTATTTGCATGATGGCGTTCATTTCACAGGGAAATCCCGCGAAATGCACTACGATGATGGCTTTGGTTTTGGGCGTAACGGCTTTTTCGATTTCTACGGGATTGACGTTCAGATTGTCTGTTCCCGAAATATCACAAAAGACAGGCGTAGCGCCTACATAACGGACGCAATTGGCCGATGCCGCAAAACTGAGCGACGGGCAAAGCACTTCGTCCCCTTCATGAATATCCAAAACGCGACATGCTAAATGCAGCGCATCCGTGCAATTGGACAGCGCTACGGCGTGTTTTACCTGTAACATGCCGGTGAATAGTGATTCCAATTCTTCGCATTTCGGTCCTGTTGAAATCCATTTAGACCTCAATACCTCAATGACTGCCTTTTCCTCAATTTCATCAAAATTCAGGCTAAATAACGGTATCGAAAAACTCATCCTATTCCTGCTTGATTATTAGTGTTACGTAAAAGAGTGAAAAAAGTTTCATGCGCTATTCATTTTTCAGTTTTTTTGCCATATTCATGAAAATTTCTTTCATTTCCAAATAATTGGGGTGTTTGAAAAATTCATAGCACACAGCGGTTAAAACACATCCTGTAAGGAACTGCACAATGATGGTTAGCCAATTGTTCCAGTGCAGAAAGGTGATGCCCCATACTGTCAAAGACACGCAAAGCGGCACCAATAGCAGCGGGGCAATATCTGACAACTGTTCCCGGACGGTATAGGACACCATTTGCGAAGCGTAGTGAGCGTCCATAAAAAATACAAGTACGGACATCAGAATTTTCCCTATCAACATGGCTTCAATGCCCCAAAATATCCCTATCACAATGAGCGGAACGGACAATGATTTGGAAATTATTTCCAGTCTCAGGTATATTTCCGGATGTCCTCTGATTACCAGCAAATCCCTTATCATGTGGTGTAAAGGCATAAACATTGCCGAACCGCACATGAGTTGCAGGAACGGCACGCAGGGCAGCCATTTATCTCCAATCAGGATGGAGATGAGCGGTTGTGCAACGGCAGCCATCCCCAACATGCACGAAAAGGTGATGAGCATGATGCTTTTTGCCAATTTCCGGTAATTCCACTTCAGTTGCTCAATGTTGTCCTGAATGGTTGCCAGCGAAGGATAGGCAACCCGTTGCACGTTAATGGACAGTGTGTTGGAAATCAGTGTGCTGAAATTTTCCGCACGGGTATAAAATCCCAAAATCGTAGCAGAAAAAAACTTTCCAATAACAGGATAGTATATATTGCTATAAATAATTGATACAAAGTCACTTAAAAACACTTTATATCCAAAGCTAAACAGTTCTTTGAAGCTTTTCCGCGAGAACTCCACAGCAGGTCGCCAATCGGAAAACAACCAAACCGTGGCGGAAGAAAATATTGCGCCGAGCACCATTCTCCACACCAAACACCATACGCCCCATTCGTGAAAAGCCATGACAATGGCAATAACGCCGGCGGAGATACTTGAACCGATACTGATAATGGCTTTGGTTTTGAAATCCATTTTTTTGGAAAGCCTCACATTGGGCGTATTTCCTACAGAACAAATGATGAGCATCAGTCCGACAGTACGGAGAATGGCGGTTAATCTCGGCTCTTCAAAGAATCCCGAAATAAACGGCGCTGTGAGGAACAGCAACGCATACAACACAACACCCATGCCGAGATTGAAAAAAAAACTTGTGTTGTAGTCCGCTGCGGTACAATCTTTTTTCCTGATTATGGCGGCTTCAAAACCGCCGTCCACCATAAAACTCAATATGGCGACAAAGAAATAGGTGTAACCCAGCAACCCAAACTCTGCCGGCTCAATCATGCGTGCCAAAATGACGCCGACGATGAATGTTATCGCCTGTACGGAAAAACTGTCGATAAAACTCCATCTTAACCCTTTCAATGTTTGTTCTTTCAGCGACATGTTATTTCAAATTGGAAAGTTTGTCGGCATAGTGCCGCTGTTTCGTAAAAAAGTGCGAGAATCCCCGAATCTCCCTGCGTATCCGCTGCACAACCATTTTGAGGAACGAACCGTCGGCATCCAGTCTCCGCGAACTGCTCTTTACCCTTGCTTTCCGGCTCAGTACCAGAACGGCTTTACCGTATTTTTTCAGCGCCAACAGCATGGAGCCGTCTTCTCCTCGCCGCAAATCCGCTCTCCATCCCACTTGTTTCATCTGCTCTGTATAACAAGCCATTGCCGCGCCGCCCGCGCACAATTCGGGACGTTTCCTTGCCCGTAGCGCGATCACGCCGTCGCGGCACAGTTCGTATATTTTCAGCGATAACGTGGATGTTGCCGTTTTGTCGGAAAAAAAGCCATACGGGGCAAAGACAACGGCAACGCCGGGCTGGGAGAGCCGTCGCACCATTTCGTCCACATAAGCGGGCGGGTATAAGGTATCGGCGTCTGCGGACAGATGGTATTTCCCTCGTGCCATATCCAATCCCGCCTGTCGTGCATTTCCGTGTCCGGGTTTGGGCTGGAAGACAGTGTGCACACCCATGCGGTCAATCATTTCCTGTGTACGGTCGGTGGATGCGTTGTTCACCACAATGACTTCCACGGAAAGGTCGGTTTGCATTTCCGACACCGACCACACGCTGGGCAATAACCGGCTTTCTTCGTTACAGGCAATAAAAATGAACGACACGTCTATGTGATCGCCGCGCTCCATCCTTTTCAGATTGTTGCCGATTTGGGTAAAAACATCATCCGGCAACCGCGTGAAGTCTCCCAATGCCTGCACATATTTATGATACCAATTCATCTTTCAAGCAAACTTTCAAACAATTCTTTCCATTGACGGCTCACACGGTCTATCCGGTAACGTGACACGTTTGTTGCCGACTGTTGCCCCATCTTCTTTCGGACGTCTTCATTTTCCATCAGATAACATATTTTCTCGGCAAGTTCTTCTATGTTGCCGGTTTTTACTAACAAACCGTCACTTCCGTCCTGTATGATTTCTTTAGGCCCGCACGGGCAGTCAAATGCAACGGGAGGAACGCCGCAAGCCATCGCTTCGATGAGCACTAACCCGAATCCTTCATATCGCGAACTCAGTACAAAGATGGAACTTTCCGCATATTTTTCCGCGATGTCGGCAACAGCAGACCGGAGATGACAACTATCTTCGATATGGTGTGCCGCTATTTGACGTTGATATTGGGTTTTATCGCCCTCTCCGTATATGTTGAGCGTCCAGTCCGGATGCTTGGATGCCACTATTTTCCACGCATCTATCAGCAGGTCAAATCCCTTTTGACGAGTAGCGCGCCCCACGGCAATCACTCGGCGTTGCGTGCAGGAGGATGTTTCGAGAAGAGGAGGAATGGTGATAAAGTTAGGAATCACCACATAATTGGAAAGCTCAGCCCAGTAGGTGCTTTCCTCCCGAGTCAGCAGGACAACTTTGGTAAGCGATTGAAGATTTTTTACAAAACGGGCATAGTTCCGGTTGCTTATACGCCGTAAAACAGGATTATCGGTATTGGTTTGATGCCATGAAGAATTTATCCTGTTCACATGAAATTCACCAATCTTGATGCTACCGTCTTTCAGTGAATTAATGAAGCGAAGTTCTCTCCGCAACGTAGAAATGGTAATATCCGGCTTCAATTGATCCAACAAACGGGTAAAACGCTTTTTAAACCGGTAATATTTAAACGGATAGATGATAATTTTGCGCAGCAGGGGACCTTTTGCATGGTCAATAACAACGTTCAAATCCACATGCGTCACCTTTTCCGAAAGCGGGAAATAGGGCTGCCTTCCTTGTTGTTCGGATGTGATGATGACGGTTTCGTATCCGAATTGCTCGGCAAAATAGTTGGCTTTGAGCGTGATAATGCGTTCAATGCCGCCGGATATATACAGTGAGGGAAGATAATACGCTATTTTCATCATGCTATCTTTTTGATGATTTCCGACAGGTATTTCCGGTCGGAAATTTTTTCCAACGCTGTGGCGTAGGGGAGTTCGTTTACGTGCTTGGACGGTATGGGCACTTTCCGCTTCACACCCATGCGAAACCACTCGTATTCGATGTCCACATGACCGATGTCCACCGCCTGCCTTCCTGCTTTGAACAGGTCGTATGCCAACACGGTAGCCGTAGGGCCCAACGCTATGAGGAACAACACGTCGCCTTCAATAGCGAGGGCTTCCCGATATATCTCGTCATATTTTTCAAAAGCATTTTTGGCGGGACACAAAATCCTGCGGATGGATTTCGCGCCCTCAAAGAGGTCATTCCCCACACCCAGCCTGCTTTTATCTCCTTCGATAAACACAATGTCCCTGTCTTTCCATATTTTTTGCAGCATCAGGAACCATTCCCCGCTGTTCGCTTTCGATTTGAAATCCATGTAAGGTCGGGACATGAATGTGTTGTAATATTTCCTGCCGGGCATCAAATATTTGTCCCACAGGTGTCCGTAGCAATAAAAATGCGTACGCCAAAACCGTTTGCAACTTCCCGTGTAACGGTTCAGATTCCGGAAAGTATCGGAAAGGCAAACCATGTGTTTCTTATTTTTGCTTTGCAGCGTTTCCACCAACCGTACGGACAACGCTTCCGATTTTTCCTGAAACCCTATGGAACAATTGCCGATGAGCAATAACTCCCCGTCGCCGAAACGGCTTACGGAGCATCGTTCATCCACTATTTTGCGGATAGTATCGCTGATGGAGATGATCTCCGGCGTTATTTTCCGTTTTTTGCGAAATTGATATAGAACGCTGTAATACAATACGGTAAAACCATATTTCAATTTAAATTTAATTTTTCCGATGATGTTCATGTATGCTGTTTACAGATTCAGATATTCCGTTTTGCCCTTTCCCATCTCACATCCTGCTTTTTCCGAACATACCGGAAAAAACCCAAATATACCGCAAAATTCATGATAAAAAAATAATACGGGACAAATAATATTTTCAGTTTGATGTGGCGGTCTTTCAAAAACCAGCCCGACACTACCATAATATAAAAAACAATCTGGAAACAAAAAGTGATGACAAAAAAGTTATTGGGAACAAATCCCGCCTGCCATGCCAGCGCCAGATTGCTTGCCAGCAGCAGCAACATGCACAGGGGCGCCAGCGTCCACCGCAGGACACGGTGGGAGATATACTGGAACGAAAGCACGCCGTATTTGAAGATGTTGAGCAACGGACGAAGACGCACCACAGATTGTATGCCGCCTGCAGCAATGCGTATCTTCCGTTTCAGTTCTTCCCTGATATTTGTGGAGGAGGTCTCGCAGGCGTAAGCTTCGGGGTCGTAGCGGATGATGTAGCCCTGCATGGCAATACGCAGAGAGATGATGAAATCGTCCAGCAATGTATCGTGTTCCACTTCGGCAAACAGTGCGCGGCGAACGGCAAACAATTCACCTGCCGCGCCTACTACGGAATACAGCCGCGCATCGTACTTTTTCAGGAACGATTCGTATTTCCAGTATAATCCTTCGCCTGCGCCGGCAGCCATGTCCTTTTCCTTGCGGTATATCCGTTTTTCTCCGGAGACGCATCCCACTTTCGGATCGGCAAACAAACGAACCATCCGCATGATGGATTCTTTGCCCAATATGGTGTTGGCGTCGGAAAAAACAACAATGGGCGACCCGACAAGCTTCATCCCGCGATTTATGGCGGCAATTTTTCCGGCACGTTCCGGACGGTGGTAAACGACAACCTCCGGATATTGCCGCAGCAAATCGGGCGTGCCGTCGTCCGAACCGTCGGTGATCCACACCATTTTTAGCTTGCCTTCCGGATAATCCAGCTCCAGCGAGTTTTTGATTTTTTCCGCCACAAAATCCCTTTCATTGTAAGCCGTCACCAGAAGCGTGACTTCCGGAAGTTCGCCGTCATACACGTATATTTGCTCCCCGCTTCCCGCCCATTGTTTTATCTTCACCAGCAACCACAACAAAACGCCATATCCCGCATAGGCATAGCATACGATAAAAGCCGACGCCCAAAAAACAATCGCTATTCCGTAATACATATGTCGCAAAATTATAAAATCCAATTGTAATTTCCAACTATTCCACCAATTTATGGTGCATCCCAAATTGTCGCGCTTAAGGGATGCGAAATAAATAAGCTATAACAGTTTTCCGGTGTCTTTGACAGGGGACATGGACGCAGACCCTATAAAGATAAGCATTTTATGGATAACTGCCATTTTTTTTGGAAACTTTTCAACTGCCTATTGTGCACATAATTAACTGAATGGTAATTGATTATGCGTTTTCGTGCAGACACTAATTAAAGAAAGAGGACGGGTAACAATCCGTAAAGAAGATTCGTTATTTTGTCAAATCCGACAGTTTCCCGAAGTAAATGTCAAAATCGGCAATACGCGATCCAACTGATTGATTATCTTTCTTTTGCCAAATAGTATAACCCGCCTCTTTCCACGTTTTGGGCAAAACGGGCGTATCGTGGTGCGTGTAGTCCGCAATCCACAGCCGGTAACGGCTGAAACGGCTATCGGTAAGGTATTTGTTGGCAAAAGAATGGTTGGTGTAAATAATCGGGCTGCGCTTGCATTTCGCCTGCAAATTTTCCAAGAACGCCAAGAGGTCGGTTTGGAATTTGTTTGCGTCAATTTCTACGTCATGAGGCAAACTTTCCTGTTCCACGTCCACCACAGGGGCGATGTCCGTTGTGCCCTTTGCCGAAACTACTTTCCAGAAGAAATCGGCTTGTCGGGCGGGCGTGTCGCCGTAACGGTAAAAATGATATGCACCGAGAAGGTAATTGCCTGCGCGGATAATGTCCCAATTACTGTTGAAATAGGGGTCGGTATAGGTAACGCCCTCCGTTGCCTTACAGATAATAAACGTAATGCTGTCGTGCAGGGTAATTTCGGAAACGATGTTGCGGTTGTATTTTGAAATGTCGATGCCGTAATACGTTTTTTCAACTTCAACCGGCGTCGCGGGCGGCAGTTCCGTTGCCTGTGCGTTTGCCGCGAGTATACTGTCCTGAAACGACCGGTAACTCTCCGAAAGCAGCGACAGGCTTTGCGCATGGTTTTCCATTCTGATATACAGCCAATACGATGACGCGAGCGCGGCGGCGCAGGTCAAAGCGAGGAAAACAACAAACAGATACAGCAGCGCCGTTTTTGCTTTTCCGCGTTTGGGAACAGTATTCAATTCGTTATTCATATTGTTGTCTTTTAATTTGTTAAATTCTTTTTTTGTCTTGTTCTCGATTTTTTGGATTTCTGTATTGCCGTCAGTATTTTCCGGCGCGACTTCGGAAGCGGCGGTTTCCGCAGACGGCAACAGTTCGCCGAGCGTTCCGGATATTAAAAGCGTTCCGGCGACCGTTTCCAAAATGAGGCGATAATGGTCGTCGCGGAAAATTACCCCGCTGTAAACCGTGTTTTTGTTGGGGTCGCGTATCGTGTCGGGCGACGAACTGTAATATCCTTTGGTATTGAGCAGCAGTTGATTATTGACTACTTTCGGCGCATCGAAACAGTCCTGAATGAAATACATTTTTTCGGTAACGTGCCGGTAAACCGTAATATAACCCCTGCGGTTGAGATAACTCAACAGCGCGAGCAACTCAAAAAACCGTTTCACTTCGTCGTCGCGCTTTTCGGCATCGTCAAAGAGTTCCGGTTTCAAGAAAAAAACGGCATATTCGCCCTGATTTTGTACAATCAATGCTCTGCCGTTTTCTTCCCTGAAATAGAATGTTTTAAGCAATTCGTGCATCAAAACTGCCTGCCTGCCCTTTCCCGCCTGCATCAAACGATGGATAACGTCCTTTTCCCTGTCGCTGAATGTTTTCATACCGGATTGCTCCCGCGCTGTTATTACTTTTTGGCATTACCGGCGGCCGGTTTTGCCTCTTCGGGCTTCGTGGCTTCCGGTTTTGCCGCGGCAGTTATTTCCGCCTGATATTTCCTGACAAGCAGGCGTGCAATGTCGCTTTTTATCAGTCGCTTGGTATAAAAATTGACCGGAGTGCCGGTTATCAAATCCCCGCTTCCCTTGTTGCCTTTTCCACTGATGATTCGGATATAGTTCGTGAAAGCGTCCATCAACGAATTGATGTCAAGCGTTTTGTTCTTTCTTTCGTCTATCTTTTGCACGTTTTGCAAAATCTGACTGACACGTGCATTTTCGATGTTGAGCAACAGCGCCTTTTGCTTGGCTTCGTACGCTTTGGCATCGGTAGAGAAAATTTCCGAGCCATCAATGGTCAATGCCCTTTGTATGGTGGCTTTGTCCACCATCGCGAGTTTGTCGATGCTCAAACTCAATTCGTGGGAGGCAATGTCCGGTATTGCGCCGGTGGTAATGATGCTGACGTGGCAGTTGATGGACTGGTTGCTCAAAAAGGCGCGTATGTCGCTCAATGCGTCTTCGTTCACGCCGAAACCGCCGGTAGTGTTTGCCAGCCAGCCGCCAATCCTCAGATTGTTCTCGAAACCGGCTTTGAGTTTCTCAAATTCACCCGTCTGTTTGGAATCGGCTTTGAGGATATGCACCATTCCCACGAAAGACGATCCGTAACTTGCGCCCGTGATAACCGAAATCGAATCATCGCCGCCGCCGTCCTGTATTTTTGTCAAGTCCTGCTTCATGTCTATCTG
Source organism: Bacteroidales bacterium (assembly GCA_031270985.1). Lineage (GTDB taxonomy): Bacteria > Bacteroidota > Bacteroidia > Bacteroidales > UBA4181 > JAIRLS01. Next base: position 28,476 of record JAISWR010000001.1, read on the forward strand.
GTTGTTTTTGTGCAGGTCGTTCCATACCTGAACGGCTTTTTCGGCGTCGATGACAAGCGGCTGAAACGTGCCGATGTTGCGGTGCGTGCAACTTGCAACGATTATCAAAGTGCCTGAAATGCTGTGGTTTTTCACCTGATTGGTAATCTGCGCCGAAACGTCCTTTGCCGTTTTGTCCGACACACTGGGAATATTGCTTGTGCCGGTGCGGATAAATTTTTCAATATTGGCTATCATATCGTCCTCAATATTACTGCCAAACGAAAAATACTGCGAATCCATATTTAGCGATTCGGCAGACAGGGGCAGCGTAACATATCTGCTTGCCCCCAAGTCAATAACCGGATCGCCGCCGACCGCTTCCATTCCGCTCATTTCAGAACGCAAACGTTGAATCTCCGTTTCGTTTTTGATTTTCGTATCCAGGTACGACTGTGCGGCTTTGCTTATCTCGCTGTCAATTTCCGGCAATTTGCCTGTCAACTGCGCGGTATCCACTTTCATATCCGACAGTTCGTTGATGGTCATCGACAGGCTGCGCCGCATCATAATGTGCGAGTTCAGTACATCGTGGGCAGCGTCAATCCCCTGCTGCAAAGCGTTCAGTTGATTGAACTTTGCAAGCAGTTCGGGACTGACTGTGCTGCCTACCTGTAACGAAGGGTGGCTGTATGGAATATACGACGGCATAACTTAACTGTTTTTCAGGCCATTAACTCGCTTCTCCGCCTGCATTTCCGCCGCCTGATGCGCCTCCGCCGCCCGGATTGTTACTATCGTCTGCGCTGCCGGCCTTGTTATACCGATTGGGATAATATTTGGCGAGCCAGGCGCGGGCTATCATCGACTGCGTGATGGGTTTCAGGTAATAATTGACAGGGACGCCCACATTGTCTTCGCCTTTCACGCAGCGGTCGATGTAGTCCTGCATTGCGTCCATCATTGAATTGACGTCAATAATTTTGTTTTTGCCGTCGTCAATTTCGGCGACGCCTGCCAATGTCGATTTAATCGTTGCGCTTTTCATTTCCATCATCTGCTGTCCGGTGCGGGCTTTCAATGCCGCAGACGCCACCGAATCGTTCTCAGAAGCCGTTGCGCCCTGCAAGGTTGCCAAGCGTTCCATATCCTTGTCGGGACTGAAATCGGAAAACTGCTGTACCACCATTTTCACCTCGTTCGACTTGATGGACGGAATGATGCCCATTGTTACCAGCGAACAGTGCGACTGAATGTTTTGCGTACTCAACAGGTTTTTTGCGCTGTTGGAGAACGAATCCGAAACGCCGAAACCGCCGGTAACGTCGGCAAACCAGCCGCCGACTTGGAAAGAGCCTTGCAGGCTGTTGGCAACCGATTCCATTATTTGCGACGAGCGCGAATCGGTAGTGTTGAGGACGTGTACCATTCCCACGAACGACGAACCGTAGGTCGCGCCCGACAAAAGGTAAAACGACTTTTCCGCTTTCGTTTCTGCTTTCGCCTCAATCGTTGTAATGGAAGCGGGGTCATTGGTTTTAATCATATCGTCGGGATAGATTTTGTTCCACGCCCTGACCGCCTTGTCCACGTCGAGGATAAACGGCGCGAACACCTGCGCGTTCTTGTGCGTACAGGTAATACAGATGACGAGCGTACCCGAAATGCTGTGCCGCGAAGTTTGCGCATTGACTTGCGTCTGTACCGAGTTTGTAACCTGCGAAGCCTGCTTGGTGCCGAAATACGACAGCGATTCGCTGATAAAGGAAGAAATCGTCGAAGCGTGCGACTGCGAACTCTGCTCGTTTTCGTCGAGCGAAAAATACTGCACATTCATTTGCATTGAATCCGCCGAGATGGGCATTTTCTTTATCTGGCTGCGCAGGTAGTCAATCGGGCTTTCGATTTCCTCGTTCACGGCTGAAACGGTAGCGCGAAGCGGCTGTATGGCTTTTTCAGAAGCCACTTTTGCCGCGCCGTAAATTTCGGCGGCTTGTTGGACCTGTTTGCCGATTTCCATTGATTCGCCTATCAGCGCGGTTACGTTAATGCCCATATCCATCATTTCCTGAATGGTCATGTCAATACTGCGTTTCAGCGAGATAAGCGAGTTCAAGTCCGTTTGTGCGGCATCGGCGGGGGCTTGCAGTTCCGCAATCCTTACCGTGATGTCTAATTTGTTTTTTTCTACGATGTTCCCCAATACGAGGGAAGGGTCGTAAGGAATTGTTGATGGCATACTTTATTGTGTATTAAGTTTTTAAAAAAAAAGATTATTTTACGGGACAAAGTTAGAAACAGCTCCGACGTCGCCGAAATTTTTTATCCCGGTAGCATTTACACTATCCGAATAGCAAAAAATATATCTAAACAGCTGTTGGGAGAGTCAGCATGTTGTTCGGATAAAAAATTTTTGGGGCAGTAAAGGCGGGCGTATTTTTGCAGCGTGATATTCACAAACAGGGTAGCCGAAAACTGAATAGAGTAGGCAAATTTAAAAAATTAATATTATGTCTTGGAAATTAAACAAAAACGGAGTAACTCCACAGCGACAATTAATGGACGCGGAACAACAGAGGTTGAATGATTTTATGAATGCAATTCGAGGAGAGGGATTACATCCTGCAGAATCGGCAAGAAATGCAAGATGTGAGTATAAAAAACTGAAAGGTACCGACAATCAGTACGAAATTTATTTAAGTGAAAAAAATCGAGCAACATTTACTGTGGACGAAGAGAGTCAAACAGTAACCATGTTGCAAGTGGGTGGACATACTTGATAAACAGGTACAGGATCGAAAGGTATTTTCCTTGACAGCCGTCAGGGAAAATACTTTTTGTTCTGCGTATTGATAATGGTAAGGCTGTTCATCAGCGTTTTGCGGTATTCGCGACCGATGGGCAGTTGCTTTTTGTCGGGCAGAACAATCGTATTGCCGTTGATCTCGTGAATCATTTTGCGGTTTACCACATACGATCGATGCACGCGCACAAAGCGGCTTTCGGGCAAATGCGCCGCTACTTCCGACAGCGGCAGCGACAGTACAAACTTTTTGCCGTCCGCCATATTGATTTCGCAGTAACAGCGGTCGGCTTCAATGTAGGTGATTTTGTCCGTTTCAATCCGAATCAGTTTACCGCTGTTCCACACATAAAAGTCGCTGTTTTCAACCGGCGCAGGTGTGTAGCCGCTCTCGCTTTTACAATTTCTTACTGTTTTCTCCATATTACACATACCATTAGTTTGGGATGAAAATACTTTACGGGAGGGACTGACGAAAATTTTATCACCGAAAGCAGGATTTCAATATCCCAACGCGCAGGTTTAACCTCCGAATGGTATTTTTCGCGGGCACATTTACCGCGTTACGTTCAATTGTTCAAACTTGATTTGCAGGCGCAAAGATTGGCGGGGAAATGTAAATATGGTTATTTGAGGACAAAAAAGTATCAGGGGTAGTGTCAAAGCAAATCAATAAAAAACCTGCCAATCATTACCGACGGCGGGGTTTATCACCATTTGTCAAGCATCACGCTTATTGCAGTGCGAAAGGTATAACAGCCCGCACATAGCCTGTGTCGTCCGACCACAATTCAACCGCATTAACCGAAACGTCATTTACCTGCAAAACACTTGTAACCTGCGCCACCTTTGTATTTTCAAGCGCCTCGCCGTTGCCTGTTTCAAACAACTGATTCATATCTTCTTTTGCCTTACCGAACTCTTCATCATACTAACTCTCAGCGCCACATATGATCGAAACTCCGGCTATAAATAGTCAATCCTTAACAACCTCAATTTTTCTAAAAACAGGTTGTAAATTTTGCTCAAACAGCAATCTGAAAATAAGACAAAGAAGTTTCTCTTTGAGAACTTCCATGTATTTCTTCAAA
>JAISWR010000016.1 GCA_031270985.1 Bacteroidales bacterium
TTTTGCGCACCCTCAAAAAATCCAAAAATTTACCGTCGATAATCAATTAGTTACGCGACAGAAAAGTCAAAAATGGGTGTCCCGCGGCAAAAAATCCGTGTATTTGCTCCGTGTTTGTACGTCGAAAAGTCAACAAATCGGGTACCGTAAGCGTTCAGACTGTCTCAAAATTGAGGGGCATATCTGCATCTGTTTTACCGCCTACACCGTTTTACTTGAAACGGAACGTATGCTGAAAAAACATTTGCCGAAATATCGCCTTATACCATAAATTACACCGACGACGAAAACAATTATTCTCTTTCCTTTTCCGCATCACGACTTCGCGCGAAGAAGGACGCAGGGAAGGACGTGTCAAACTGAGGGCAGAGCTTGAAGAGAAAGAAAGGGAAATAGCCGAATTAAAATCCCGTTTAAACATCAAATAAGGCGGTGAAGGGTTGTCCTTCAATAATAAAAAACCCGCGCAACATTATTCAAAAAGTTGCGCAGGTTAGAGACAAAAGTTGCGCAGGTTTCAGCGAAGAGTTGCGCAACTTATCAGGAGAACTACGTTTTTTTCAGCGTGGCATTTTTCAATCCGGCAATGATCCGGTTGCAGGGGCGGTACTTGATGCCCACTTTTTTCACGTTGGCGGCGGTGTCCCATTGCGCAAAACAGGAAGATACGCGAACACAAACCACACAAAAAGATTGTCGCTGCTGCCGCGTGCAACGCCACCCTCAACGCCGGAGAAATTCAATCCAGAAGGAACGCCCTGAAAAAGGATCAGGCACAAAACACCTCAAAAAACAGTTAATGTGGACGAAATTCGCATCCCTGAACGGGCATTTTGGATCAAAACGGCGGTTCAAAACATTGCGCTCAGTTTTATATTGAACCTGCGTCCGGTCAGGTAGTTGGGGACGGCATATTGCTGGCTGTCGCCGCTATCGTTGCGTACTACGGTGAGCCAGTAGTAGGAGATCGTGTTGCGGGAATCAAACAGGTTGAATATTTCGGCGTTGAGCAACAGTTGCCGTATGAACTTATGCGGTTTGCTTTTGAAAAACTCTTTGGACAGACCGATGTCCACCCGCCGGTAGGGCGTCATGCGGAATGTGCGGTCAAAGCGATCGGTTTCGGGGTAGTGGTAGGGTAGCGGCGTTCCTAAAGACAGGTTCAGAAATACGCGCCAGTCGGGTGAGGAAGGGAAATAATCCTGAAAGAACAGGTTGAAGTTAGCCCATTGGTCGTAAGGAAGAGGGAAGCTGCCGTAAGCATCATTGCGGATGTTTTCCCGCGACTTCATCAACGAGAGACTTATCCATGATTCGGCGTCTTTCACAAATTCCCCATTCAGTTTGATGTCCCAGCCTGCTGCATAGCCTGAAGCCATGTTGTCGCCCGCGTAATAGATTCGCACGTTTTCCATTCGGTAAGGTATCAGCCGGTCCAACTGCTTGTAATACACTTCGGAAGACAGCCGGAAGAGGCGATTTTTCACGGCAAATACGTAATCGCCGCCAACCGTATAATGTACGGAACGTTGCGCCTTGATGGCAGTGTTTGCTTGTCCTTGCATGGTGCGCAATTCCTTATACGAGGGCGGTTGTCCGTACATGCCTGCGGCGATATGCCCTTCCAGGCGGTCGGAATGTTTCGGACGAACGGTAAGCGAGATGCGCGGGCTGAACAGGGATTCTTTGTTCACGTTGTTGTAGTTGAATCTCATGCCTGCCGTAATCGTCCATTTGGTGCGGGTTCCTGCGATGTTTTGCATGAACTGCACCCATGACACCCACCTGCGGATTTCCACATGATTGTCGGCGCGGCGAACGTCGCCAAAAGAGACATATTCGGCGGAATCCGTCATCCGCCATTCGTTGATACGGTCATCGGTGTGTTCCTGCCGGAATGCTGCCGACCATTCCACTGTACGGTTTTGTGTACGGAAGGCGCCGCGGTGTTCCAGCAGATAATGTTCCGCGGTCAGGAAATTGCGGGCATGGCTCAGTTCGCTGCCTGTACCAAAATGCAGGGTGCTGTCGGCAATGCCCGTTTCCAGATCGCTGAGCCGATAGGCTGCCTCGATGTCGAATGTTTCTTGTTCCTCTGATCGGTATGCGGCGCCGGTGACTCCGATCAACCATTTTCCGGAAGGACGGAAAGCGATATTTAAAGCGCCTGTGGTACTGTTGTAACTGTCCGTTTCGTTACCGTCATAATATACGTCGATATGGTGTGATTCGTACAGGGTGCCAAAGTCGGCACTGCGGATGTTCGGTTCAAACCGGTATTTGTTTCTATTGACGTTGAGCAGCAAATCGGCGTCCCATTTGTCCGACATACGGTAGCGAAATAGTCCCTGTATGTCGAAAAAGGCAGGCGTGTAATCACCTTTTGTGTCCAGCGTCCCCAACAGGTATCGGGACGTTTTGTAGCGCGCCCCTGCAAGGTAGGAAAAAGCCTTGTTGCCTGCCGTTCCTTCGGCAGAAAGCGATGCGCCCAGCAGACTTGCCGATGCGTGCACCGCGAAACGTTCCGGCGTGCGGTAACTGACCTCTAATACGGAGGACATTTTGTCGCCGTAGCAGGCGTCGAATCCTCCTGCCGAGAACTCGACGGACGACACCAAATCGGGGTTGATGAAACTCAAACCTTCTTGCTGTCCCGACCGTATCAATATCGGGCGGAAAATCTCCACGCCGTTGACATACACCAGGTTTTCGTCGAAACTGCCTCCGCGTACCGAATATTGTGCGCTCAACTCGTTATTGGACGACACGCCGGGGAGCGTTTTCAGCAATGTCTCAATGTTTGCCGAAGGATTGGGAAGACGGCCGATGTCTTTTGTTTCGAGGCGGCGCAATGTACCTGTTTGCGGGCGCAATCCATGTACGGACACTTCCGGTATCACTTGTTCCGCAATGCTGTCCGCATCCTCCTGAGCCGTTGCCGAACCGAAGAAAATCGCACATCCTAACCCGGCAAAAACCCAATGCTTTTTCATGGTGTTTCGCGGATGTCGTTTCCGCTGATTTCTATTTTTTTAGTGAGTTTTTTGGCTGTGGGGAATGAATAGTCGCATCCGTTCGTGTGCAGCGTGGCTTTACCTCCTCTGATGCGGATGCTGTAAGCGGCTTTGGGCATGGAGGCGGTGAGGTGGGCTGCCAGCACAAATAATTTTTCGGCGCCGTCGCCGCATCCGAAGTTCCACACTTCGTCGGGTTGTGCCAATCGGTTGTCGCTGTAAACAGACATGTTGGGAAGTGCGGACAGTACGGCAAACGCTTCGTCGGTAGTTTTGCCTTTTAAGCCTTCCGTGCAGACGGGATTCCGTTCCACGGCGGCTTTCACGAAAGGCGTCCAGGGTATGCCGTCCATGCAGCGATAGGCGTACCATGCCAATTCTGCAAATTCATTTTGTTGCGACATTTCCTTAATGTGCGCGATGATGGCTTCGCGCGTGAGATCAACGGACAGTTGCAAGGGTGGAACGGCGATGAATCGTTTGTCTTCATCGGGCATTTTCGGCTCAATACGGATGAATTTGCGAACATCTTCGAACATATCGCGCATACGGGCGCATCGCTCCGGAAGGATATGTTCGATAAAATATTCCTTTTTTTCGTCGAAACTCAGATGATGGTTTTGGTTGAGGTAGTCTTCGAAATCGTTGATGATGATTTTTTGTTCTTTCGGGGTGAAATAGAAATCCCGTGCGTCAATTTCCTCAAAGAGCGCTTTACGGCTGTCGTCGGTGAATTTATTTTTGCTGGAATGTTCGTAACTGAAAATGGTGCGCAGTTCGATGTAGCAAACTTTGTTGTTGCGGATGTGCCGGTACTGAAAACAATCCCAAAATTCGGCTTTGGTGCGGAGGAAGTTGATGAACACCTCAAATGTGAATTCTGTGGTGAGGAATGCACGCAGGCTTTGTCCGAATTTCCGGTATTCGTCCGGCGCAATGGTGGCTTCGGGATACATGGTGTGGATATAGCCCGACACGTGCGATACAATGGTGATTTTTTCATTTTCGATGGCACGGCGCGCTTTTTGGGACAGTTCCGTGCCGTTATACCACATCGTTTTGGTGACAATGCGCCGGTTGTTGGTCAATATGCCGTCACGTTCGGTAATGAAATTTTGCGAATGAAGCGGTGTGGCTATCAGGAAAATCTTTTCGAGCGGGATGCGCCCTACGATGAACATTGCCGCGGCGTACAGAGACGAGAGCGAGACACATTCGCCCGCTCCCGTGGTGTAACCTTCTTTGTGGCGGAAAGCCATCATGGCTTCCACAGTTTCGGTTTTCCAGTAGGGAATAATATCGTTTGTGTATCTGTCCAATCCGAAATGGCGGCGGATGTCTATGTCGAAATAGTATTTGTCGCCTTCGTAACCGAACAGGGCATTGCTTTGTTGCAGGCTTTCGGCGTCCATGATGTCGCTGAAACGCGCCATTTCTCGTTTTTTGTCGGTCAGCCCCCATGTGTCGAGATCGAGATTGAACACAAAATTGTCCATAATGTATTGTTTCACACGGTTGATGCGGTAAGTGAAAGATTTTTTTTCAATTTTGTTGAACCACGGGTCGTTGCGCCATTTCCACATTTCCGGCGACATGATATTAGCAAGCACCAGCGAATAGAAGAGTTCCGGGAAAATGAATATTTCCATGTCGGACAAGGTATAAGCCGACGAATACCGTTCTATGCTTGATTTTCTACCTTTAATTTCCAATTTAATGCGTTTTTATCCGTTCAGCATTTTCTTGTAACACCTCCGTCTGACGTACATTTCTTTCTCATAATTTTTCCATGCGGATATGGCATTGACGTTGCTTTCGAGCTGCGGATTGGAGATGGCTGTCCTGATGTTGTTGCGGATGTATGATTTGTTGAGTTCGGCATAATACAGCGCATGTACGCCTTTGCTTTGCCATTCCGGAAGTACGCCGTTCAGGTACAGGTCTATGGTGTCGTTTTTTCGCAAGGCTTTCAGCACGTAGATGAAACCGAAGGGGAACAAACGTCCCTTGCATTTTTGCATGGCTTTGGACAGAGATGGCATACTGATGCCGAAGCCGATGATTTTATCGGTGGTGTCTGCCACGAAACAGACAAATTCCGGTTTGATATAACTGAAATATTGTTTCACGTAGTAATCAATTTCCTTATCAGTGAGTGCTACGAATCCGTAAAGGTTGGTGAACGATGCGTTCAGCACTTCCAGCACTTCCCGTGCACGCGGCAGGATTTCCCGCACCGATTCGAAACGGAGGACTTTGAGGTTGTACTTTTGGATGATGAGTTGGTTGATGCGTTGCACTTTGTCGGGAATGGGCTGGGATGCGTTGAAGATGTACTGAATCCAGTCTTCCGCCTTAGCATAGCCGAATCGTTCGAAATGCTCCACGTAATAAGGATGGTTGTAGATATTGGCGATGGTGGGCAGTTTGTCGAAACCCTCGATCAACAATCCTTCGTTGTCCATGTCCGTGAATCCGAGCGGGCCGTGTATGCCTTCCATTCCGCGTTCTTTTGCCCAATTTTCCACAGTGAGAAAAAGCGTTCCGGATACTTCGGCGTCGTTTGTGAAATCCACCCATCCGATACGTACCAGTCTACCGCCCCATTTTTCATTGGCACGATGGTTGATGATGCCTGCAATACGTCCTGCTATCTCTCCGTCCTTATAAGCCAGCCAATATTTGGCTTCGCAATATTCGAAAGCGGGGTTTTTGTCTTTGTCCAAAATTTGCATTTCCCCGTCAATCAGAGGCGGAACCCAATATTCACACCCTTTAAACACCTTGAAAGGGAACATAACAAAGCGTTTCAAATCTTTCTTCGAGGTGACCTCCTGTATTGTGACGTTCATAGATTTAATGCGTGATTAAATGACGTTCAACGCTTTACCCACTTTGATCAGTTTTTCGATAGCGATATTGATTTGTTCGAAAGTATGGGTGGCCATTGCGTTAAAGCGTATCAGGGTGGAGTCTTCGGGAACGGCGGGTGACAATACCGGATTGATGAAAATACCTTCGTCCAACAGGGCTTTGGTCAGTTTGAATGTTTTCAGGTTGTCTCTTATCATTAGCGGGATAATCGGCGTTTGGCTGACGCCGGTGTCAAAACCTGCTTCTTTAAGCTGTTTGTGGGCGTAATGGGTGATGTCCCACAAATGCCGGATGCGTTCCGGCTCGGATTTGATGATTTCAAGCGCGGCAAGTACGCTGGCGGCTGCCGGCGGGGAGATGCTTGCGCTGAAGATCAGCGTTCGCGAACGATGTTGCAGGAAATTGATGGTGGCGGCGTCGCTGGCAATGAAACCGCCAATGGAAGCCAGCGATTTGCTGAACGTACCCATAATCAGGTCGGTACGATCGGTTAGCCCGAAATAGTCTGCGGTTCCTCGTCCTTCCTTGCCGAGTACACCCAGCGAATGGGCATCGTCTACCATCACAGTGCCGTTATATTGTTCGGACAACCGGATAATTTCCGGAAGATTGGCAATATCGCCGTCCATGCTGAAGATGCCGTCCATCACGATCAGTTTCATTTTGTCGGGTTCGCAACGTTGGAGTGTCTTCTCCAGCGAATCCATATCGTTATGCCTGTATTTCAGCACTTTGGAAAACGACAGGCGACTGCCTTCGATAATGGAAGCGTGGTCTAACTCGTCCAGAATGATATAGTCGTCGCGTCCTGTAAAGGCAGGCACAACGCCCAGATTTACCTGAAATCCGGTGCTGTAGGCAATGGCAACTTCTTTTCCCACGAAGTCGGCAAGTTGGCGTTCAAGTTCTATATGGAGGTCAACCGTGCCGTTCAGAAATCGCGAACCGGCACAGCCAGTGCCGTATTTATCTATTGCAGCTTTGGCGGCTTCCTTTATTTTCGGATGGTTAGTAAGTCCCAAATAACTGTTGGAACCGAACATCAGTACTTTTTTCCCGTTTATGATTACTTCGGTATCCTGATCGGATTCAATCACCCGAAAATAAGGATACAGTCCGGTGGCTTTAATATCCTGAGGCTCAGTGTACTTTTCGGTTCGCAGAACCAGTAGATTTTTTTGAGAGCCGGTCATATAATTAGGTTTAGATGATTATGGTTATGCGTTTGAAAAACAATCAAAAATCCAGCCGCAAAGATACAAAAGGTAAATGAAATAACCAATCGAAGACACAAAAAATACGTTTTGCATGGTTCTATTGTTTCAATTCGTCCGGCATATCGGTGGTACAGGTGTTGATACGGTTGTTGCTGCCCGCGTTTATCAAGGTGGTGATGTCGTATTCGTGAGGCACGCAATAGTTCATGAGATTTCCCGCCTTGCGGTTGTTCACCCGCACTGACGTTTCCACGTGGAGACGTTCCAGATGCGGCAGCACGCGCTTGCCTTTCCATGACTCGGTGACGTGTACGTTTTTTTGATACCATACTCATCCGATATAATGCTTGTCGGGCGTCAGGAAAAACGATATTTTCAGGTTTTCGGGCATGGATCCGGGCAAATGAACAGTTCCGTTCAAGTCTTTACCAAACCACGCCTGTTGTTGCCCTGTCTCTTCACGGTCGGCGGCAAATCTCCATTCGCCGCTCAGGTCAATACGTTCCTGCGCATGTGTTGTATGCAAAACTGCCGTCAGCAGGAAGACCGGGATAAACATATGCATATCCACGGATTTATGTGATTTTTTCTTTTTCGGCTTTATGCCGTTGGGTGGCGGCGGCGGAACATTGCCGCCGTGGTGTACACTGCTTACGTTTCTCAACGGTGTGTCGGTCGGTTTGACGATGAGCGGAGCCGTTTTTTGGCGGCGGCTGATGATGAGTGACGCTATCCCCGCAAGGATAAACGGCACGCTCAGCCATTGCCCCATGTTGAACAACATGCTTTCTTCAAAGTCCTCTTGCGGATTTTTGATAAATTCGATGCAAAAGCGGAACACAAACACCATGAGCAGGAACAGCCCGAACATGAAAAACGGCTTGGGACGGTTGCGGTATCTGCGATAGACGAAACGAAGGATTGCGTACGTGAGTGCGTAATACAGCGCTTCGTAAATCTGAGTCGGGTGCTTGGGCAACGTTTCGTGGTTGCGTTCAAAGATAAATCCCCACGGCAGAGCGGTTTCAATACCGTAAATCTCCGAGTTAGCGAGGTTGCCCATACGGATGAAAAAGCCCGCCACGCCGATGACAATCACTACTCTGTCGAGCACCCAGATGTACGGTTTTTTTATCTTCCGCGAAAAAAGATACAGGGCGATGAGGATGCCGCAGGCGCCGCCGTGGCTGGACAGGCCGCCTTTCCAAACGGCAACGATTTCCAGCGGGTGCTGGAGATAATATAGCGGATGGTAAAAAAAACAATCACCGATGCGTGCACCTATGATAGTACCCAAAATCATGTACACCAGTATCTGATTGACCCTTTCGGCGCTCATATCGGTCTGCATCAATTCCTTGAAAGCCCAGGAACTGACAATGAAGGCACATGCGTACAAGATACCGTACCAACGTACCGTAAAACCACCGACAGAAAATACTTCGGGCGAAACGCTCCAATGAATGAACAAATCAAGCATGATGATTCTATTGAGCGGCAAAAGTAATCAAAAAACAATCTACAAATAACATCAACGATATTTTTTTAGGCACTGCTCATTAATAATGTATCACCCATGACGAAAAACGGGATAAAGTCGGCTTCTTCCATTATTTTGTCAATTTGTGAAAAGCAATGTTTTATTTTCATAACGTTTGTTGTTACCTTTTGTTCGCCAAATCATCCGCCGGTGAGTTTTCAACGCGAAGGCAACGAGAAATTTCTCATTACCTTCATGCTCTTCATGTTATCTTCATTAAAATGCGGTAACGATTTTGATGAATTTGTCAGCAACCAGTGATGCGCCGCCAATCAAGCCGCCGTCAATATCTGGTTGCGCAAACAGTTCATTGGCGTTGTTTTCGTTACAGCTGCCGCCGTACAGAATGGAGGTATCGTCGGCAACCTCCTTGCCGTACTTGTCGGCAATGGTTTTGCGGATGAATGCATGTACCTCCTGCGCCTGTTCCGACGTGGCGGTGCGTCCCGTACCGATTGCCCATACGGGTTCGTAGGCAACAACGATGCTTTTAAATTCATCGGCGGAAAGTTGAAACAATCCGTTTTCTATCTGCCCTTTCACCACATCGAAATACTTGCCGTTGTCGCGTTGTGACAGTTCTTCGCCGATGCAAAAAATCACTTTCAGCCCGTTAGCCAATGCCTGTCCTGTTTTTTTGGCAAGGATGGCATCCGTTTCGCCGTAGTAAGTACGGCGTTCCGAGTGTCCGATGATGGTGTACGGAATATTTGCGCTTTTCAACATAGCTGCCGATACTTCGCCGGTGTACGCACCCGACGCTTCTGCCGCACAATTTTGTGCTGATACTGCTACCTTTTTGCCCACCGCTTTGCTCACCTCCGTGAGGTGAAGAAACGGCGGCGCCACAATCACGTCACATTTCAACACTCCGGCAGATTCCACCGCAGCGTTCACATCTTTCGCCAATTGCACTCCTTCGGCAAGACTCTTGTTCATCTTCCAATTGCCTGCTACGATATTTCTTTTCATGTCGTTTTCTTGGTTTAAAATAAAAGCCCAAAATTACTAAAATTCAATAAATATCTATTTGTGTGCATGAAAATAATTTTTGCAATTCACCGTTTATCTCTATTTTTGTGCCGGATATAGTTACATTAATTTTTTAAATCATAAAAATATGGGTGTTTTAGCAATCAAATCCAAACAGGAATGTGCCTACGACGGTTTGTCGCTTGGGGAGGTAATGCTTCGGTTTGACCCCGGATGCGGGAGAATACGCACCACGCGTAAATTCGACGTGTGGGAAGGCGGCGGGGAATACAACGTAGCGCGAGGACTAAAAAGATGTTTCGGGCTGGACACGGCGGTGGTCACCGCTTTTGCCGACAATGAAGTGGGGCGTTTGGTCGAAGATTTCATCATGCAAGGAGGTGTAGATACCCGTTTTATCAAATGGGTGGACTACGACGGCGTAGGACGCACCGTGCGCAACGGGCTTAATTTCACCGAACGCGGATTCGGCATCAGGGGCGCCAAAGGAATGTCCGACAGGGGCAATACCGCTGTGTCGCAGTTGAGAAAAGGCGATATAGACTGGGCATATATTTTTGGAAAGTGCGGTGTACGGTGGTTCCACACCGGGGGTATCTTTGCCGCATTGTCGGAAACTACGCCGGAAGTGGTGATAGAAGCAATGCAGATCGCCAAAAAATACGGCACAATAGTGGCCTACGACCTCAATTATCGCCCGTCGCTGTGGAAATCTATCGGCGGAAAAACGAAAGCTCAGGCGGTAAATCGCAAAATTGCCGAATATGTGGACGTGATGATCGGCAACGAAGAGGATTTTACGGCTTGTCTGGGTCTTGAAATTGAGGGCGTCGACGAAAAACTGACTAAACTTGACGTTTCGGGCTACTGCAAAATGATTGAAACCGCCGTGGAGCAATATCCGAACTTTAAAATAATTGCCACCACCCTGCGCACCGTTAAATCGGCAACCATCAATTCATGGGGCGCTGTTTGCTGGGCAAACGGCAATTTTTACGAAGCAACGCATCGGGAAAACCTTGAGATTTTCGATCGGGTGGGCGGCGGCGACAGTTTTGCTTCAGGGCTGGCATACGGTTTGCTCACATTCAACGACCCGCAAAAAGCGGTGGAATACGGCGCAGCACACGGCGCTCTGGCAATGACCACGCCGGGCGACACCTCTATGGCTACCCTCGAAGAGGTGGAAAAATTGACCAAAGGCGGCGGCGCAAGAGTGGACAGGTAAAGGCGGTCGTGCGCCGCACGAAGCGACCCTCCGCATTGCTTCGTCGCTACGCTCCTACTAATGATCGTTTTTTCATCATACATTTGTCGAAATTTAGAGATTGAATTATGAGTCCCGTTCTGATGCTTTGTGTGTTTTGTGTCTATACGTCACTGATTTTTGTCATCAGTTGGGTTACGTCGCGCCGTGCCGACGATGCGGTATTTTATCTCGGCAACCGTCAGTCGCCGTGGTATGTGGTGGCATACGGGATGATCGGCGCCTCGCTGTCGGGTGTTACGTTTCTGTCCGAACCGGGGCAGGTGCGGGATACGCAATTTTCTTACATGATGGTGGTGTTCGGATACATGGTCGGTTATGCGGTGATTGCGAAGGTATTGCTGCCGCTTTATTATCGCTTGAACCTCACCTCTATCTACACGTATCTCGATCAGCGGTTCGGCAGCCGGACGCACAGGACAGGCGCGTCGTTTTTCATCCTTTCGCGGGGCGTAGGCGCATCGCTGAGGATGTTTCTCACGGCATACATCCTGCATTTGTTCGTTTTTCAGTACTGGGGCATTTCGTTCGGCGTGGTGGCGTTCATTTTCATCGCGCTGATACTGCTGTACACGTTCAAAGGCGGCATAAAAACCATTGTGTGGACAGACACGCTTCAAACTACGTTTATGATGGCGTCGGTGGTTGTGTCGATATTTCTTATCGGGAAAGAGATGAATTGGGGCGTGGCGGAAATTTTCCACCGGATGAAAGAAAGCGAACTGTCCACAATGATGGTCACGGACTGGACAGACCGGCGCTTTTTTCTGAAACAGTTCCTGAGCGGAATTTTTATCACCATCGTGATGACCGGACTGGACCAGGACATGATGCAGAAAAACCTGAGTTGTCGCAACCTGCGTGATGCTCAAAAGAATATGTTCACGTTCGGCGGTATCCTGCTTCCCATCAATCTGATGTTTCTCACGCTGGGCGCCGTGCTGGTGATGTATGCGCAGGCGAATAACATCGCAGTGGCGGAAACCGACCGCCTGTTTGCCGAGATTGTCGTTAACCGGATGGGGGCGTTTGCAGGCATCGTTTTTGTGATAGGTTTGGTGTCTTCCGCCTATTCGAGTGCCGACGGCACGCTTACCGCCATGACCACATCGTTCTGCATTGATATTTTGGGGACAGACCGCTACAATCTGTCCGAAAAGAAAAGGATACGCTTGCGCTATGCCATTCATTTCCTGTTTGCCGCGTTGTTGTTCTGGCTCATTCTTATGTGGAAACAGGTGAACGGGGAGGCAATCATCAATCAGGTGTTCACACTTGCCGGCTACACCTACGGTCCGTTGCTGGGCTTGTACGCTTTCGGGCTTTGTACCCGCATCAAAGTGCGTGATAAAGCCGTACCTTTCATTGCCGTTGCCTCGCCTGTGATTTCGTGGTTGCTCGACCGCTATTCCGAACAGTGGTTTTTGGGATACAAATTTGGTTTTGAACTGCTGATAGTAAACGGACTCATCACGTTTGCGGGATTATGGGCGTTCCGGAGGAAAAAGCCGGAGCAGATTCGGGTTTCCTGAAAACCGTTGGGTTCTGCGGTCTATCGGGCAACCGGAATTTTTTCTTTTTGCATTTGTTCCGTAAACGATTTGCCGAATTCGACAAGTTGTTGCGCTTTTTCTTTGTCAGGACTGAACTTGTTTTTGACTGCTTTTTGCACAATTTTTAATTTCAATCCGAGCAAATTGGCTTCAATGATATCTGCCGCTTCGCCGCTCCACCCGTACGAACCGAATGCCGCAGCCGCCTTGTCTTTGTCGCGCAAGGGATTGATTGCGGCGAAAAGTTTGTATATCGGCAACAGTGTATTTTTGTTGATGGTGGGCGACCCCACGATCAGCGCGTCCGACCGGGTGACGGCTGCTTCCATGTCGCCTAAAGAGGCAAATTCAATATCCATAAGTTCCACCTCGAAATCGCTGTTCTGTTTGATACCCTGAGCGATCCATGTTGCCATCAGGCGTGTGTAGCCGTATGCAGACACGTAACATATCAATATTTTATTCGTCTTGTTTTCAACGATTTCCATGTATTTTTGTGCTCTTTCCTCACTCCGGTTCACGATTTCTTTCCATGTGCTGCGAAGAACGGGACCGTGACCGGGACAAACAACACGGATGTCCAGCGGGCGTATCTTTTCAATGGCTTTCAGCATGAAACTGCTGTAAGGACGCAGAATACAGTCGAAATAACTGTCAAAAGCCTCACGATAATCGTCCTGTTGGGTAATCAGGTCGTCGAACACAGGCTCGAAACAATAGTGCGCGCCGAATGAGTCGCAGGTAAACAGTACTTTATCTTCTACCAGATAACTATACATGGAATCAGGCCAGTGCAGGTTGGGTGCGCCGATGAACCGTAGCGTTTTGTTGCCGAGTTCGATCGTGTCGCCGTCTCTTACTTTGATAGAGCGAAACCGGTGGTTCATGATGTCGGAGAGGTAAGCGATCGCCTGTCCCGTACCCACAACAGTCGCATTGGGAGCAATGTCCAAGAGTTTCGACAAACTTCCGGAATGATCCGGCTCGGTGTGATCCAACACAATATATGCAATGTCCGCGGGATTGCACAAGGATTTTATCCGTGCCAGATAGGCGTCGGTATGCGTATTTTTCACCGTTTCTATCAGCGTTTTCTTTTCTGCATCAATAAAATACGCATTGTAAGTGGAACCGTACTCGGTGGTCATCACAACATCAAACACCTGCAATCCCGGATCAAGCGCTCCAATCCATTTGACGTGCGGGGTTATTTCCAAAATTTTTTCTTCCATTTTTTAGATTTCTTTTTTGCAAAATTATGCATAAAATCTTATAAACCCGCATCGGGGCGAAATAAAAATTAACCCGAAACTTCCATTATCTGGGCGGTTGTAAGATTTTCTTCGTTGGGTGCGTTATGCGATTAATCCGATTTTTATGTATTTTTGCGGCGGAAACTGGTGCGGGATCTCCCGTAGGTTTTTTGATAAATGCATGAAGTCCGGAAAATGGTTTTCCCTTGTTTTCTTGGATTTTACGTATTGTTGGGAACAGAAAATGGTTAAAATGTACATACCTCTTATGGCAATGACATTCGTTAAGAAAGGCGGCAGAGAGTCGGGAAATGGTTTGGGATTCAGGATATTCAAATCGTATGTCCGTTTTTTCTTTTGCCGGTTATATTACAGGAAAGTCCATTGGTCAGGCATGGAGCACATTCCGGAAAACTGCCCTTTAATGATTGTATCCAACCACCAGAATGGCGTTTGTGATCCGTTGGGCGTCCTTTTCGCCGTTCGCGGACGGAAAAACAGGCAACTCAAAACCATTGTCCGCGCCGACGTTTTCCATATCCCCATTTTTACAACCATTGTGCGATGGATAGGGTTGTTGCCCGCTTATCGCCTGTCATTCGACGGCGAAAACGCTTTGGCAAATAACGCCGGAACATTTGAAGAGGTAGAAAACGAATTGCTGAGGGACGGGACGGTGATTATTTTTCCGGAAGCGGGACATCAGGACAAGCATTGGCTGGGAAAATTCTCGCTGGCATATCTCCGCATCCTTTTTGAAACCGCCAAAAAGAGTGATTTCAAAAAAGACCTGTTCATATTACCGACGTGCAACCACTACTCCTCCTATTTCGGCGTACGCAAGAAAATGCTGGTCAAATTCGGGACGCCGGTCGCACTGTCGCCATACTATGAATTATACAAAACCAAGCCATGGACGGCGCAACGGCAGGTCAACGAAGTGATAAGACGGCAAATATCGGACATGATGCTCAACATCACCGACACAGACAACTATTCCGCCATAGATTACCTGCGCAATACTTACGGTATTCGCTATGCCGAAGCACACCGGCTCAACCCCGACCTTCTTCCGGACAAACTCTCTGCCGACAAACTATTGTTTGCGCAACTGGAAGCGGCAAAAACACAGGGAAAAAATATCCTGAAAATCTATGACGACGTACGGGAATTGAAAGAAAAAAGTGAACAACTTCGCATCGAAGATTGTAATTTTGATGAAAAATATGTTTCTTGGCAGGTTTTTGGAAGTATTGCAATCATGGTTGTCCTGTTTCCGTTTGCTGCGGCAGCATTGGCGACTAACATCCTGATTTTCCTTATCCCCCGAATAATCGCACGGCGGATAAAGGACAGGATGCTGCACAGCACCGTATACATAGCGGTGAATGTGCTGGTGACGTTCCCCTTGTCGTGTCTGGCGATGTTCGGGCTGATATGGCGGCTCACAGGCAACCTGTTTTACGGATTGCCTGCCATGTTGTCCGTTCCACTGTCGGGATTGTTCGCGCTGTGGTACTGCCGGCAATGGAAAAGGCTATCCGGACGGATACGTTTTGGGAAACTGCTAAAGCACCGGAAGTTGGACGCATACATCACAGTGCGACAGAGAGTTTTTGCAAATTTAGATCAAATATTAGCATGAAAAGAGTAGTGATTACTGGATTGGGCATTTATTCCTGCCTCGGTAAAAATCTGGAGGAGGTCAAAACGTCTTTATATAACGGGACATCAGGCATTATCTTCGATCCCGTACGGAAAGAGATGGGCTTTCGCTCCGGATTAACGGCAAAATTGGATATCCCCGATCTGAAAAACGTCCTGAGTCGCAACCAGCGCGTGTACATCCCCGAACAGGGGCTGTATGCCTACGTGGCTACCGCAGAAGCGCTGGCAAACGCCCGTTTGACGCAGAATGATCTGGACACACGCGAAATAGGACTGCTGTACGGCAACGACAGCACTGCCGATGCGGTGATGAACAGCATTGACACCATGCGGGAAAAGAAAAACACCACCCTGATAGGATCAGGCGCTATTTTCAAATCCATGAACTCCACCGTTAGCATGAATCTTGCCTGCATTTTCAAACTGAAAGGCATCAATCTGACCATCTCCGGGGCCTGCGCCAGCGGCTCACATGCCATAGGGCTGGGCAGCCTGCTCATCCGCTGGGGGTTGCAGGATTGCATCGTATGCGGCGGCGCACAGGAGGTGAACCCTTATTCGGTAGGCAGTTTCGACGGTATCAGCGCATTTTCGGTGCGCGAAAGCGATCCGGCAAAAGCATCGCGCCCCTTTGACAGAGATCGCGACGGATTGGTGCCCGGCGGTGGAGCCGCTACCGTTATCATCGAAAACTATGACTCGGCTGTAAAGCGCGGAGCCCCTATCCTGGCAGAGGTGTTGGGATACGGATTTTCTTCCAACGGCGACCATATATCCGTCCCCAATGTGGATGGACCCGGACGATCGCTGCAAATGGCAATACGAGAAGCGGGCATTGACATACGCAAAATCGGCTACATCAATGCTCATGCTACCTCTACCCCAGTGGGCGACCGCAACGAAGCCAAAGCCATCGCCAACGTATTCGGTGACTACCGACCGGAAGTAACCTCCACCAAGTCAATGACCGGACACGAAATGTGGATGGCCGGCGCCAGCGAAGTGGTGTACTCTATGTTGATGATGAAAAACGATTTCATCGCACCCAACATCAACTTTGAAAATCCCGATGAAGACTCGGCAAGACTGAACATTCCAGCATCCAGAGTGAACAAGCGTTTCAATATGTTTCTGTCCAACTCCTTCGGCTTCGGCGGCACCAATTCAACACTCATTATAAAAAACCTTTAAAAATCTTAAATCATACGGAATGAATCGACAAGAACTGATAGAACAAGTAAATACAGTATTGGCGGAAACATTTGAAGTGGCTATATCCAAAATAACTCCCGATGCGGAAATTAAGGAAACACTGGATCTGGACAGTCTTAGTCTGGTGGATATGGTCGCGTTGATAGAAACCACTTTCGGCGTGGCAATCAAAGGACAGCACATATCTTCCATCAAAACATTCGACAATCTGTACGATTTCATTAGTGATAGGATCAAAAATTAATACCGTGAAAAAGGAAACGAAAAAAGAAACACTCACGGCATCCACCGAAGTGGTTATCCATTTCTATGATATTGATTCATTGAATATTGTATGGCATGGAAATTACGTAAAATACCTCGAAAACGGCAGGGAGGCATTCGGGAAAAAATTCGGTTTCGACTACATGGACATCTATCGCAACGGATACATTGCCCCTATTCTGGATTTGCATGTCCGTTATATGAACATGATGGCGTTGGGAGAACGTTTGGTTGTAGAAACACGTTACGTGCCGTGCAATGCGGCAAAACTGATGTTTGACTACACCGTTTATCGGCAAAGTGATCACACCGTAGCAGCAGAGGCGTCTACCATCCAACTTTTTATGACACGGGACGGCATACTCGAAGTATCCGCTCCCGCATTTTACCGCCAATGGAAAAAAAAGTGGAACCAAGACGCTTAACCCAACCTGACAGATCGAAACAACGATAACCTCAACCCTGTTCAGGCGCTACTCATTAGAGTTTACATCAATTTGTTTTTATGCTGATCTGATTCAACGAATTTTTCTTGAGGTGAAAGAAAAAAAAGTTTCCGGTATATTTCGAAGCATGCCCATGCGTCGGTGGCGGCATATTTTTTTTGGGCGTCGGACAGGGTGTCATGTTCCCAGTTGGACAACTGCTGCGTTTTTGAGATGCGAATACCCATAACGTTACCCGCTATTTTGGCAAGCCCCATATCATTGATGCCGAACTTTTTGACTACATTTTGCAAATCTACAAATCCTTGCGGCTGTATCTTTGCAGTGCGATGCAATACGTCAAAATCATTTTTGATGGCGATGCCTACTTTCAGAATATCCGGATTGGACAGAAGTGCGGCAAGGCTGGCAGGAAAATGCATCTTGTTCAGGCGGAACAGACAGGCGTGCGTTTCTGTGGCAAGTTGCAGCAATGCCACCCTGTTGATGTGTCCTTTGGTGAACGAAGGCCGGGTTTCCGTGTCAAATCCCAATACGGGACTTCGCATGAGGCGTCGCACAAGTTCGTCGGCGCGCTGTTTCGTTTCCGCCACGTGGATAATGCCGCCAAAATGCATCAACGGCAGCAGTTGAAGTTCCTCTCTTGATATTTCGGATGCAAACATGCGGTTATTCCTCTTCTTCTCCGTTGTAATCGCCAATTACTTCCTCAATATTTATTTCCAAATCGTCCGACTTTTTGCTTACAGCATAGCGTTGTTGATACAGGTTGACATGAATAATGCGCAGTGCGCTCAACAGTTTCACACCCCAGTAGCGTCCGAAAGAATCTTCACATTCCGCAATCGCATCGTTCATGTTTTCAAGCGTCTCCGTTTCGTACAACAGTACAAAGTCTTTCAATTCTTGATAAATATCTGTCAGCATTTCCGATAGGCTTGCTTCCGTTGCTTTCATCACTCCGGCGGTATTCATGTCTGTAAAATCGGGAAATTTGTCCAACGCTCCAATATAAGCAGTCAATCCCGCCAACACCTTATTGTATGCCTTTTCGGTTACAAATTTGTCCACATCCGAGGAGTAACGGGTTTCTATTTCAGGCAACACCAACATGCCGCGATAGATATCCGACAGCATTTTCAGTTGTACGCTCCAGAAATGTTCGATTTGCTTGTCGGGCAAAACTTCTACATATTCGAAATATTTGCGGCAACTCAGCACGATTTTTTTTGTCTGCGGTGCAATCAGTTCTTCTATCTTATTCATACAAAATATAATTGATTATTAATTTAACTGCATATAATAATATAATGAATGATGGGGCAGTATTTCGGGATGAAAAATCTTGATGAGATCTTTCAGCGCTTTTTGCGGATACACCGTTCCCGACTCGAAAAAGTCGTTCCCGCCGCCTGCTCCCATGCGCGCGTAATTGTTGAACACCTGCCCCGTTTGCCAAGGACGGGCAAACGCCAAGCGTTCGTCCACGGATTTGATTTCTGCCAGACTCCGCGCGGCGCCGGTATTGAGCCACAAGTCGGCAATCGCGCCTTTTTCCATGATGGCTTCAATATTCACCGGATAGCTTTCGTGCGAATCATTGTCTTTCCACAGAAAATCGCCTCCGGCGTCGGCAATCAGGGAGGCGATGGTGGTTTTCCCGCCCGGTATATACCATAATCCCTGCCACGGCAAACCGCACATCACCGTTGGTTTTTCGGTGCAACGGGCTGCCAGCGTTTTCAGAGAATCATATTCCTGCCGGATGGCGCGGAACAATGAATCGGCTTGTGTGTCGACATCGCAAAATGCTGCCATGAATCTAAGCCATTCGGCTTTGCCCAGCGCTGTCTTTTCCAGATATTCCGCGTTGATTACCACCGTCAATCCGAGATTGGACAGGCGCGACAACGTTCCTATTACTTCCTGCCCCACGCCGTAGGCAAAGATTACGTCAGGATGTAACGTAACAATTTTTTCAAAATCCAGCGATACGTCGTAACCCACATCCGCAATGCTGCCGTCGGCAAGGGCGCTCCGGACGGTTTCGTCGGATACGTATGCCGCTCCGGACAGAGCCTTGATAACGGAGGTTTTTTCCAAAGCGGACAACATCGCCACATGTGTGGTGGACATGCAAATCACACGTTCCACAGGCGTCCGAATGACGGTATAGCCGTCAAGATTCTTGGGAACAGGCATGTCTTTTGGACATAATGCGTAACGATAAGCTACATGCTGTGCGCCTTGCCAGGGATTGAACACTGTGAGCAAGGTAACGTGCCCGCTTTTGACAATGGCGAAACCCTGTGCATGATGTACGGCAACGGTATCTGCATCGCCAATCGCCACAGACGGTTGGCGATTGCCGGAGCAGGCAATCATTCCCGAAAAGAATGTCGCCAAAACGGTTAACTGTAAAACGCGGAACGCTATCATGAGTTCTTTTGTGTTAAACGCAACAAACAATGTACCAAAATACATCATTTGCCAAAAAAACTTTTCAATAACTGAAATATGGGGGGGTTCCTTCTTCCAGTCGTTTTTGCAAACGAGTACGGTCAATCCATCCTTTTTTTGCATATTCGTCCCACAATCCTTTGTTGGACAACTCAAAGTACAATCGTTGTTCGATCTCGCCCGCTTCCGGCGCAGGTGACAATAACAGTTTCCCTTCGGGGTCTATCAGGAAATACGCGGGGAATGTGCGTATGTCGTATGCTTCCAGTACGCCGGGCTGATGCGCGTAATGTAGAAAATCCCAGAGATAACCGCTTTTGCGGCGAAATTCAAACATGTCTTCAAAATGTTCGTCCACCGCAATCACCACAATTTTCAGCCACTTGCTGTGCGTTCTGTAAATTTCTTTTAATAGTTCATACTGGCTCAAACACACGTAATTTTGTGTGGTGCAGAACATGAGGTACACGTATTTCCCCTTGTAAGATTCGGGTGAAACAAGTTCCCTGTCCTGATTGTAGAGAGAAAATGCGGGCGGAGCGTATCCGCGCAACAATTTGGTGATCTTTTCGCGTATCTGAGCGCCCATTTGCCGGTATGCCGCAACCGAAGTGCGCGTAATGAGCGAATCTATCAGAGACAGCAAAGATTGCCGCGAGAAACGGTTGGAATAAAACTCATCGAAAAGATTTTTCATGATGACCAGTTCCAGCAAACTGTCACCCGCCAACACACCGTCTTGCGCCAACAACTGTTTCAGCTCACCAAAATTTTTCCGTTCGTTCACAACGGGATAGATGGCGCGTCCTTCTTGTGTGCGGCCAAAATACATGAAATAATCGCGATACGTCAGGTTGAAAAGTTCCATGTATGCCTCATTCTCTTGCAAAATTGGCTTTCCGGAGAAGTAGTCGTTAGACAGGCGCTTCACGTTGGTGGTTCGCCCGACATAATACAACAACCCGCAACGGTAAGTGACATAACTGTCGAAATACGGATTTCCGGAAGGCAAGAACTGTCGCAGCAACGCTTTCGCCAACGAATCGGGATACACCATTCTTTGTCTCATCACATCTTCGGCAAGTTGGCTGTATACGGGATTATACACAGCATCAAACCGCACCAAAAGATTGTTTACTTCGCTCTGCGCGAGCACTATCCGTCCGTCCTTATCCGTTGTGGACAGCACTTGCAGATATATCGGCACAGTTTCAAAAAAAGCAGATTCCGCCTCCTCCTGCGTTTTGTCGGTACGGGGCGGCAACTCTACGATGTAACGCATGCCCGGTTCTGTACATAAACGCGCTTTAAAAACTCCGAGATAAAGCCAGGTCACACGGGGTGAAGACAGATCAAAGACAAAATAAAAATCGCCGTTGGCAGCCACCGTACACTCGGCAAGAGTGATTTCCGTAAGACTAAAATAGTTATCCGTCGTTTTGACTTTCAACGTTTCTCCCGCATACCGGGGAGCATTGCCGGATATTTCCACTTGTTGCGCCCGCAGTGAGAGCGCTCGGCACAGCAACAATAGAATGAACAGATATTTTTTCATGATTTGACGATATAGTCTTGAATCCTGATACTTTTGGGGACAAATTTGGATATGTCGCCGCCGTATCGCAACACCTCACGCACTACTGAGGAATTGACGGAAGCATGTTCGGGCAAGGTGAGCATGAAAACGGATTCTACTTCGGGCAACATCACCTGATTGACCTGAGCAATGGATTTTTCGTACTCAAAATCACTGGATGTCCGCAAGCCGCGCAACATGTATTGTGCCCCCACCCGCCGGCAAAAATCAATAGTCAAATCATCGTAGGTCTGCACATCCACTTTGTCGTTGCCGGCAAACACCTTGCGGATTATCGTCAAACGCTGTGCAGCGGTGAAAAACGTATTTTTGGTACTGTTTACGCCGATGCCGATAATGATATTGTCGAACAAGCCGGTAGCACGCAGCACAATGGATTCGTGCCCTACGGTAAACGGGTCGAACGAACCCGGAAAAACTGCAATTCTACACATATCTCGAAAAATAAATCACAAAAATGAACAGACAAAAGTACATGATAAACTTTAAAGTTCAAAACACGGTACATCTTAAGATTATCACATCACCGCGATATATAAAACATTCGCCATCACCCGACAAATACTGCGCGGCGCACACAAATTTTACGAATGAACGTCTTTTTTATAAAAAGAACAATCGTCGATACAAGCGGATACAAAAAATATTCGTAATATTGCGCAATTTTTTTGACTCAAAAACAATATTCATGCTGGTAAAACAACACACGCTTCAACGACCTGTTTCTGTTAAGGGAAAGGGGCTGCACACGGGAGTGGAAGTAGAATTAACGCTCCGTCCGGCATCCAACAACCATGGATACAAGTTCAAACGTCTCGACATAGAGGATCAGCCCGTTATTTTGGCAATTGCCGAAAATGTGGTAGATACCTCGCGCGGGACGACCATTGAAGAAAACGGCATACGCGTGAGTACTGTCGAACACGTGCTTGCTGCCTTGTGGGGCATGGGCGTGGACAATGCACTGATCGAAATCAGCGGCCCGGAAATACCCATTATGGACGGAAGCGCGTATCCCTTTGTCGAACTCATCAAGCAGGCTGGCGTTATCGAGTTGGATGCCGTCCGCAAATATTTTGAAGTGAAAGAACGGATAGTGTACGCCGACAAAGCAAGAGGCGTAGAAATAGCCATTTATCCCGACGACCATTTCAGCATTGACGTTATGATTGACTACAATTCCCGCACGCTGGGACATCAATACGCCATGCTCACCACGCCAGAAGAGTTTGAAACGGAAATCGCTCCATGTCGCACATTCGTGTTCTTGCACGAACTCGAGCCGTTGCTGCAACACAACCTCATCAAAGGCGGCGCATTGGACAACGCCATCGTTATTGCCGACAAACCCGTGAAACAGGAAGAACTTGACCGTTTGGCGGGACTGTTCAATATGCCGAAAATACAGGTAAAGCCGGAAGGTATCCTCAACAATTTGGAACTGCGGTTCAGTAACGAACCGGCACGCCACAAACTGCTCGACCTCATCGGCGATTTCGCCCTGATCGGTAAGGCCATCAAGGGAAGAATTGTCGCCACACGACCGGGACATGCCGCCAACAATCAGATGGCGCGAATGCTCCGGCAAATCATCAAAAAAGAAATGGCAAAGGCGCTCATTCCACAGTATAATCCCAACGAACCGCCGGCGTACAACATCGAACAGATCAAAAACATACTGCCGCACCGACCGCCTTTCCTGCTGGTGGACAAAATTATCAGCATCACCGAACACGTAGTGGTAGGGGTAAAAAATGTCACCATGAACGAACCGTTTTTCATAGGGCATTTTCCCGGACAAGCCATTATGCCGGGCGTATTGATTGTTGAAGCAATGGCGCAGGTGGGAGGTATATTGGTGTTAGGCACCGTGCCTGACCCGGAAAATTATCTGACCATGTTCCTGAAAGTAGATAAAGTGAAATTCCGGAAAATGGTAGTGCCGGGTGATACGCTGATCCTACGGATGGAACTGGTGGGCGAAATCAGACGAGGCATTGCCACCATGCTGGCACAGGCATACGTGGGCGAAACCCTCACCACCGAAGGGGAATTGACCGCACAGATTGTAAAAGTAAAGGACAATAAATAAAGACATAAAAATCACCATGATACATCAATTAGCATATGTACACCCCGATGCGCAAATCGACGCCAACGTTACCATAGACCCGTTTGCTTGCATATCGGGTGATGTTGTGATTGGTGAAGGTACGCGAGTGCTTTCTCATGCCGTAGTGATGGATGGCGCACGTATTGGAAAAAACTGCATGATTTTTCCGGGCGCGGTAGTGGCGGGTATCCCTCAGGATTTGAAATTCGATGGCGAATACACCACCGTTGAAATAGGCGACAACACGACCATCCGAGAGTGTGTCACCGTCAATCGCGGTACCAAAGCCAAAAGCAAAACCTCTGTCGGCAATAATTGTCTGCTGATGGCGTATGTACATATCGCCCACGATTGCCGCATCGGAAACAACTGCATTATTGTCAGCCATGTGGGACTTGCCGGCGAAGTGGAAGCAGACGATTGGGCAATCATCTCCGGTGGCGTGCTGGTACATCAATTTGTGCGTATCGGTAAACACGTGATAGTTGCAGGCGGTTCAAAAGTGCGCAAAGACATCCCGCCGTATGTAAAAGCCGGTCGCGACCCGCTGGCATACGTGGGTGTCAACTCTGTCGGATTGCGCCGCAGAGGTTTCACAAACGAGAAAATCTACGAATTGCAGGATATTTATCGTGCGTTGTATCAAAAAAATCTGAACCATGGTGAAGCAATGAAATTCATCGAAGAAAATTTTCCGCCAAATCCGGAACGCGACGAAATTCTCGGTTTCGTGCGAAATTCAAAACGCGGTATCATGAAAGGCTACAATGCAAACACCGTAGAAGGGGATGACGATTAAAAACACGCCGTATTCACATCGAGTTTGACGCCATATAATTTACGCCTTTTTTGAGGTTTTTCGGAAAATTCGCAAAAAATATTTGGAGTTTCGTAATTCGTCCATATCTTTGCAGCGTTTTTTAACAATCGGGGTGTGGCGCAGTTGGCTAGCGCACTTGCATGGGGTGCAAGGGGTCGTGTGTTCGAGTCACATCACCCCGACTGTTTCTAATGCTTCTTATCTGATTTTTCGGCAGTTGCGAAAATCCAAGAAGATGCGTAGAAAAATTTTTTATCCGTCCCTGCCTCAACGCGCGTAGTAGCTTGGGGATATTCAGTCCTTTCAAACCGGCACATCAGAAATCACTGGGGCGTTGAAAATCCCTTTCGCCGGACGCTGGACATGGTCTTCCGGGAAGACGAACAGCACAAGCAAGCACAACATGCCGCCGAAAATTTTGCCGTCATCAGGAAAATTGCCCTCAACCTTCTTAAAAAAGACACCGGCAAGGAAAGCCTCCGTTCAAAACGACTCAAGTCCGCATGGAACAAGGAGTTCCTCCTACATCTCCTCAAAATTTAAATGCGTTGACCTTGCACGAAGAAGGGTGCAATTCAAATTGTCGCAAGGCGGAATAAACGTAGTCGTCACTGCGTTCGCAATGACGGACTTCTACTGTTTACTGCACTAAAATAACCAACTGTTATGATTTATTTTCGTCCCTTGTTTCCCCAAAGTGTTGCTACCGAGCTGGATTCAGCCCGCCCAAAAACAAAACCCCGACAAGGCCTGAATAGCTTGTCGGGGCTGGTTTTACGTCGCTTGCAAATTATCCGTTCAGGCGACAGCCGCGTTTTTGATTTTACCCCATCCCACCAGTGTCAGGATGTAAGCTACGATGGTAAGCACCGCTTCAATCCAGTCGCCAACAAAGGGAATAAAATCCAATACCCATCCCACCAGGATAAGTATCATCGCCACAAACAGCGTAGAAGCGCCATCTTTTCCCGCGAAAGTGGACGAGCCTTTGAGCGTGCTGTACCCTACCAGCATTAAAATGATGGCGATGAGGTACAGAATGTCGCCAATGATGCCCGGAATAAGCGGAAGCACATCCAGCACTACGGCAATCAGCGCAAGGATAAAAGCCGTGCGCACCGAACTAACAGCCTTGCCGTCGGCTGATTCCAGAATGGCACTGAACTTTTTCAGACCGATTATCGTCAGGACATATCCCACACCAATACCTATCAACAGGAGATAGATGATGATGCTCAGGACAGTGCCTGCCCCTCCTGTCACGTCAGGCGAACCGGCAAAAGACGACAGCGTGCTCACGCCGGAAAACAGGGATTCAATAGGGCTGAAAATCCCGTAAGCAATCCATGCCAAAGAAAACAGCAGGATACCGTTGAAAACTTTTTTGGTCTCTACAGACCACGATGTGTTGTTCATAAAAATTGTATTTAATTAATTTGACGGAACTTCTGAATTGTTGATTTTACAAAAGAAATGAAGTCCCTCAGATTCCCTTTGCAAAATTTTATCTGTTTTCCTCTTTCCATTTTCAATGTTTAAAGATAAATGCCGCAAGTAAGCGTTCCGTCCGTTTCAGCGTCCACAGGACGAAGAAGAGGAACAAATCGCTGAAAATTAGCAAATGGGGGAATGGTAAACACCGCCTTACGCTGGAAACCCTTTCCGACGGTTGCAAATAAGATGTTGGCGTGATGGCTCATATTTTTACCTGTTACTAATTAAAACAGCCACAAAAATAGTGATTTTTTGAATAGAAAAATATTTTTTTTGATTTTTTTTTAGGTGCAATTATCTTCGATGAGGGCTTCGCCAACAATGGGTATATTTTTCAAGTCATTACGCTTTTCAGAAAAACGTTTTTTCAATCCGGTAGAGAATCATGCGCGATGCGAGGTTGAACAGCAGCACCACTACAAACAGAATCAACGCCGCGAACATCAACGCAGCTTCGTAAAGGGGGAGCGACATCATTTCCCCGTAGTTGTTGGCAATGAGCGCCGGCAATGGGTAGCAGGCTTGCAGGATAGAATG
Source organism: Bacteroidales bacterium (assembly GCA_031270985.1). Classification (GTDB taxonomy): domain Bacteria; phylum Bacteroidota; class Bacteroidia; order Bacteroidales; family UBA4181; genus JAIRLS01. The sequence continues at coordinate 26,323 of JAISWR010000016.1, forward strand.
AGGTACTTCGGGACGATTGCCGCACACTATCAGTACGGCGATGGTTTCGCCCAACGCGCGCGACACGGCGAGCACGATGGCTGCGATAATGCCCGGCAGCGTTTTGCGCAACACGACGCATTTTGTGGTTTGCCATTTGGTAGCACCCAGCGAAATGGAGGCTTCACGCAACTCGCGAGGTACGGAGGTGATGATTTCGATGAACAGGCTTACCAGCAGCGGCAATATCATAACGCCCAGCACAATGCCGCCCGCAAGAACGGTATAGCCTGTGGAAAAGTTCACGAAATGCGGCGCCAGCGATTCCGAAATCCACGGGACAATGAGCAACGATCCCCACACGCCATAGATGATGGACGGCAGACCTGCCAAAATATCCAACGCCGGAAAAACGTATTTACGGACGGAGGATTGGGCGTATTCCGTCAGGTAAATGGCGGTGAGAAATGCAACAGGCACAGCCAAAAGCACTGCGATGGAAGTTACCCACAACGTTCCCATGATGAAAGGCAGGAAACCGAATTTGCCTTTCATGGGTTGCCAATTGGCGGAAAACAGCAATTCGCCGAGGCTGTGGCTTTCCAACACCGGTACTGATTTCAGGTACAAACCAATTCCCATTACCACTACAAGCAGCATGGTGACCAGCGTCAGAAAAAACATCAATCCGTTGGCGCTCCTGTCTTTTAGTATGCGAAAATTCGCCATTTGCTTTTATTGCAGTGCAGGCAGCAATTGAAGTCCTTTTTGCAGTTTCACTGCAGGCAGGCTGATGTATCCTGCCGGAATGTTGTATTGTTGCCCTTCGGTGAGGATGTAACGTAGAAACTCCACTACTTCGGGTTTTGCAGGTATGCCGTTGGTCACCATGTACAGATCGCGTGCAGGAGGCGACGGATAGCGATCTTCGGCAATTGCCTGTATAACCACGTCTTTCGTTTCGTAGAATGCTTCTTCGGGGTCTATCTGTCCGTTGACGTTCACATCCACCGGAATTACCAGTATGCCCGGGTTGGGTTTGCGGGTGGTTTCGTCGTACACGTATCCGATATTGTTTAGCCCGATGCCCAATACATCTTTTTGGACGGCGGTGGCTACGCCCGGGTCGCCGAAAACGCCTGTTCCCGTAAGGTCTTCTTGCTTTTTGTCCAGCCACAGCGCCCATGTCTCCGCAGCGCCGCACGCGTCGGAGCGGGTATAGACATGCACGTTATTGGTGCTGCCTGTTCCAAGCACCTGCCCCCATGTCGTATATTCTTCCGTAACCCACAGTTTTATGGCCGCATCGCGTGTGAGACCGATTCTCAGCAAATCCTGCAAATCGGGATTTTTCTCATTAACGGTGGGTACAACAGCATCTTTCGCTACGGCAAAACTCACAGCGCCTTTTTCCGCCTCAGGAGGATACACTTCGCGGGACACCATGCCCAAATCCACCACATTCGCCAGCACATCGGTCATCCCTTTGCCGGCGCCACCGGCAGAGATGTCAATCCGCACGTCCGGATGCAACTTTTGAAATTCTTCCGCCCACTTCACCGCCAACGGATAAAGGGCAAACGCGCCGGAAATGGAAATTTCTTTTTTCCGCGAATCGCAGGATATTATCCCTGCTGCCATTCCCGAAAATACCAACATGACTGCAAATAATCTTTTCATGATCTTTATATTTCTGAATATTGCCGATTTCGATTTATCGTCTATTTTTTTATACTAAAAATACACCGCAAAGATAGAGATTAATCGAATTAGTTGCATACTTTTTTTCGAGAAATACCATAAACGTGGTAGATGAAACCGGCATTGCCGGATAAACGGGAAAGTGGCCGCCTCAAAAGCGAGGCAACCCCCTACCAAGGGCAACCACATAGGATTGCCCCTACCAAGGGCAACCACATAGGGTTGCACCCTACCAAGGGCAACCACATAGGATTGCCCCTACATTATTCACTATTCACTAATCACTAATCACTATTCGCATTGTTCCGTTGTGCGTGTGGCTTTGACGGTGTAGTTGGCGGTGGTTCCGTCTTCGGCGGTGACGGTATACACCACGCCTTCGCCGGAGAAAAAGTCAGTGCCGCTTTTGAGCGCTACCGTTGCCTTGGCGGACACGGTGATGCTTGCACCCTGTACGCCGACTGTAGCCGTCTTGCAGAACGACTTGGATATGGTGGCGCCGCAATTGCCGTCGCACCACACGTCAGTGCCCGTGGCAAAGCGGGTGATGCGTTTTTCGCCGCTCTTGGGCGATGAACTTTTCTTGCAGGCAAAACCTGCCATACATAGACATAGAATGATAATTACTGTCCTTTTCATACAAATTAAAAATTAAAAATTACGAATTAAAAATTAAAAATTACGAATTAAAAATTACGAATTACGAATTAATTATTTTCAGCAGGGCAATCACACAGGGTTGCCCCCTACCAAGGGCTGTCTCAAAAGCGAGGCAGCCCCCTGCATTATTCTCTATTCTCTATTCTCTATTCTCTATTCACTATCTTAAGCGTTTTCGTTTTGCCGTCTTTTTCCAGCCGGAACAGGTACAGACCTGTCGGTAGGTGTTCCAGA
>JAISWR010000020.1 GCA_031270985.1 Bacteroidales bacterium
ATGGCTGTGCTGTGGCTTCGTTTTTTGAAAGAAGTGGAAGAGCATCAATCGGTTGTTTCCGACGATTTGAGAGAGAACGCCGATATTCGCAAGGCGCTGGATATATGCGAGGAGGGCGCCTTTACGGACGGGGAATTAGCCGCTTACGACAAATACTGGGATATCATACGTACCGAAAATGCGCTGCTCGACGAAAGCAGAGCAGAAGGCAAAGCAGAGGGAGAAGCCAAAGGCAGGGAAGAAGGCAAAGCAGAGGGTAGAGCAGAAGGAGAAGCAAAAGGCAGAGCAGAAGGAGAAGCAAAAGGCAGGGCAGAGGGCAAAGCAGAAGGCAGAGCAGAAGGCAGGGAAGAGGGCAGAGCAGAAGGAGAAGCAAAAGGCAGGGCGGAAGGCGAAGCAAAAGGCAGAGTAGAAGGCAGGGAAGAAAGTTTAGTCGGCGTTGTTCTTAACTGTAAACGCAACGGCTTTTCCCTATCTCAGATACAGGCGATTACCGGTCTGGGCGAGGAAAGGATTCTGGAAATCCTCCGTTCAAACGGGGAGGAATGAATTAAGCATTTGTCACTTTTCTCGAAAAACGATAAAAAACTTTGCTTTTATCGGCTTCTGTGCCGTGCGGCTCTTCGTTTCGCTGTATTGGACGCCACTTGTGTAAAAAGACATCTCCCTGTGGATAAACTTCTCGCAGGCTATCATCTGTTTGAAAGCGATTTTCCTCAGTTGGGACATTGCTTTACGGTGCATGAAACCAATCAGTTCAGATTGGGGATTGATGGTAAAACGGATCTGCAAATAAACCCCGCGCCGCCACAGGAACAAAGATTTTCCTCCGCTATCCTTTCCTGTTGCGGGAAACCGTATGAATATTCCCGTTCATTTTCCATACGCACAAAGACACATCATTTTATTTTCTCCAAAAATATGCCTGGCGGTTTTTGAATTGTCCACGTAGCATAAATATAGGACATCGTATCTGTCTATAAATAATCCCGTATCATTAGTTGTCAGTAAATATGTCGGGAATTGGTTTCTCATAGATTTGGTATTGTGGACAACAAATCACATTACTGATTGATAATGAGGTAATAATAAAATTTTGTCCGTTGGAATTTGTGGCTATACGTATGTAGCATCGTGCATGTTTCTGAGAAATAACTCTCACAGTTAAAGTCGAAATATCGGAAAATCAGGTATTGCGAATCGTCCATTTCACCCCTTAACAGTAACGCCTCTATGAGTTCTCTCAATTGATGATGGTCCGTATTTAGTACTATTCTATGTGCAAAGAAGTTTACTCACCTCAGGGCCAACGCATTTAAATTTGAGGAGATGTAAGAGGAACTCCTTGTTCCATGCAGCTTTGAGCGGCTTTGAACGGAGGCTTTCCTTGTCGGTGTCTTTTTTAGGAAGGTTGAAGGCAATTTTCCTGATGACGGCAAAATTTTCGGCGGCATGTCGTGCTCGCTTGCGCTGTTCGTCTTCCCGAAAGACCATGTCCGGCGTCCGGCGAAAGGAATTTTCAACGATCCAGTGATTTCTGATGTGCCGGTTGAAAGGACTGGATACTTCCGGTCTGCAGCAGGAAAAACACCTGTTGACGGTATCGTGGGAGGAAATTCCGTTCGGCAACTCAAGTATTTACCGCAGCATGTCAATGTGCATCTTACCGTACATCTTGATGAAATCCATGTCAAAAGTGTTGATAACCACTCCTTTTTTCGTTTTTTTATGCGTTGCCCCTGTTACTCACCCGTGAAAAAATCAAAAGCGTGCACTTCTTTCGTTTGCATTTCGTATCTTTGTCATAATTTTTCCAATCAATGGCATATTTTTTTGTATTTTGGATTAATATTTGCGGTATTTTTGCTCATCCGGTTTACGTGTCGATCACTAATATGGATATTGATGCACAAAATAAACATATCTCTTTGTCGTTGAGGATGTTTGCCGATGATGCGGAAACGGTGCTGCATAACAAATACGGCATTGACGGATGGATAGGTGTTCAGGGAGAACACCGTGATGCCAGACGGTTGTTGTGCGCATATCTCGACGAAAAGCTAACCGTAGAGGCGAATCACAGGGAAAAAGTTGTTTTGACGGTGGACAGCATAGTCGTTCATGAAGAAGCGTTATGGGTGTACATGCAGGGCAGGACGGAAGATATTATCCGCCACGTAACTGTGCAACAGCGGGTATTGACGGATTTTTTCCGTACGCAGTCCAATCTGGTGATCATCAGTACCGGCAAAAAGGAGGAAGGATACAAATTGGATAAAGGAAAAGATAAAATAGAATTAACGATAGAGTGATGTTCAGGGTGAAAAATTCAAAGTTCGGGATGCAAACTTCGAGAGGTAAGATTCGAAAACTGCTTGGCGTGCTTGTGTTTTCGGCGTTTTGTGCGGCAGGACAGGCTACCCATAACCGTGCGGGACAAATCTTATATCGGCACATTACGGGACATACCTATGAATTTACCGTCACCACTTTTACTTATACGCTGAGCGCCGCCGATCGTCCGGAGCTGGACATCAATTGGGGCGACAACTCTGTGTCCACCATGCACCGCAACAGTATGGAGTTGTTGCCGGATAACTACAAAAAAAACACTTACATCATCCGTCATACCTATCCGGGGGCGGGTGTTTATACCATTGTGGTGGAAGACCCGAACCGCAATCTTGGCGTGGAGAACATTCCCAACTCGGTGAACGTGGTGTTTTCCGTGAAAACCATCTTCCGCATAGACCCCAATCTGGGTGTGAACAATGCACCGGAACTCCTCACTTATCCGATTGACAAAGCCGCTTTAGGGCGGGTGTTCATCCACAACCCGTCTGCCTTTGACATTGACGGCGACAGTTTGTCGTACGAACTGACCGTCTGTACCCGCGACCGCGGAGTGGAAATTGAGAGTTACCGCCTTCCCGATGCCTCCGACTCGCTGGCGGTAAATGCCGTTACGGGCGATTTGGTATGGGCGTCACCTACCAAAGTGGGGATTTACAACATCGCTATCGAAATCAGCGAATGGCGGCATAGAGTCAAGATAGGCAGTATCGCACGCGATATGCAGATAGAAGTGGTAGATTCCAGAAACCGTCCGCCGGTGATTGAGGTGATCGGCGAGCGTTGTGTGGAGGCGAGCACTAAAGTGGAAGTTCGCGTCAAAGCCACTGACCCCGACAACGACAGGATACAACTTACGGCTACGGGCGGTCCGTTCGGTTTTGCCATAGCTCCGGCAACCTTTACCGTCGTTTCCGAAGGTGACGGTTATGTGGAAGCGTTGTTTACATGGCAAACCGACAACAACCATGTCCGCAAGCAACCTTATGTCATCACCGTGAAAGCTGAAGACCAGAATACCGAAGTAAAATTAGTGTCTTTCGCAAATTTCAACATCACAGTGCTTGCTCCGAAAATAGAGCAACTGAACACTTTAGCGGAACAAAAAACCATCAAACTCAACTGGCAACCTACGCAATGTACCCACGCCGCAGGATACGAAATTTACCGCAGCATCGGCGCAAACACAGTGAGTCCCGATTCCTGCATCGGCGGAATCCCCGCGGAATCGGGTTACATAAAAATAGCATCCCAGACAGGCACAGACAATACGATATATGTGGATGACAACAACGGACGCGGATTAAGTCCGGGCATAGAATACTGTTATCGCGTGGTCGCCTATTTTGTCGACGGTGCGCGGAGTTTCCCATCCAACGAGTCATGCGCCACATTACTGCCCGGTATGCCGCCGATGATACTCACCCATGTGGACACAATTGACAATCTGTCGGGCAAAGTAAAAGTGGCGTGGCTGCGCAAGCCTTTGGACGATATTCTTGCGGCGCACACGGGACCGTTCCAATACCGGCTGCTGTACGCGGAAGACCCGTCTGCCGGTGCGTGGACGCTCCTCTATGCCACTACGCCTCCGGACGCCCTGCTGACAGACACCACATTCACACACATCGTCGATACAAAAGACAGGCACAGACATTATTACAAGGTAGAACTGTGGAACATGGAGGCAGGCAACGAATACCTGATGGACAATGCCGTGGAAACCGCTTCCACGCTGTATCCCGCACTCACCCCGTCAGACCGTTCGGCGTTCATCACTTTCGAGCGTTATACGCCTTGGGTAAACACAGAATACACCATTTTCCGCTGCGAAAAAAATGGCACGGATATATGCACGCAGATGGATTCGGTGGGCGTCGCTTTTGGTGAAAATTATCACGATACGGGCTTGATCAACGGACGGGAATATTGTTACCGCATACGCAGCAGAGGGTATCGCAACATCAACGGCATCGTGTATGACAACGAAAACATGTCGCATGTCGCATGTGTGACGCCTTACGACAATGTGTCACCCTGCGCCCCCGAATTAACGGGACATGTCGCTTGCGAAGAAAATCACAACACGCTGGAATGGAATTATGATCACACCTGCATGGACGACGTGGAGAAATACCGTATCTATTATTCGTCCGACAACATACACCCGTATGTCTGCATCGACTCGGTGATGAACCGCAACCTGCAAACATGGTTGCACAACGGCGTAAGAGTGGGATGTTACTACATAACAGCGGCTGACGGAAACGGTAACGAATCTCCGCCGAGCAATATTGTGTGTCTGGACGAATGCGGCGATTACGACCTGCCGAACGTGTTCACCCCGAACGGAGACAATGTGAACGACGTGTTCAAAGCCTATAACCCGGGCGGCGTCCGTAAGGTGGACATGAAAATATTCAACCGCGCAGGCAAACTTGTGTTTGAAACCTCAGACCCCGACATCAATTGGGACGGCAGGGACAAAAACAGCAAACGCTTCGTATCTTCGGGCGTGTACTATTATGTATGCGACGTGTATGAGGAACGCATTACCGGCGCACAAATCAGAACATTATCGGGATTCATTCATGTGTATGTCGGAGAAGGCGCAATACCTTACGTGCCACAGGAAAAATAAGTCTGGTTGGATATATTTTTCAAAAAAATATTCACGATCTTGTTTTTATGAAAAAAAGCCGTACCTTTGCGCACCCAAAATTTGAAGCAATTTGAACGGAGGGATAAGAAATTCAGACACACATATGATAAATATGTGTTAGAGGATATCGATTTTTAAATAATTTTATCACAAACTCAAAAAACGGTAAAAATGACTGATCCAATAGCAGATTTGCTGACCCGTATTCGTAACGGTATTCTTGCCCGTCACAAGGTGGTGGAATGTCCCGCATCGAATATCAAAAAAAGCATCGTAAAAATACTTTTTGAGAAAGGTTACATTCTCAATTACAAGTTTGAAGATGCGGACGCCAAATATCCACAAGGGAACATCCGGATAGCCTTGAAATATAATCCGGAAACCAAACAGCCCGCCATTAAAGAGATCCAGCGGGTAAGCCGTCCGGGATTGCGCAAGTATTCCGGTCACGACAAGTTGCCCCGCATACTTAACGGGCTGGGGATAGCCGTTGTGTCCACATCACAGGGCGTGATGACCGATAAGGAAGCACGGCTGAAGAATATTGGCGGAGAAGTAATTTGTTACGTATATTAAATCAAGAAAAAACCATGTCAAGAATAGGAAAATCACCCATTTCAATACCCGACAAGGTAACGGTGACAATTCAGCCCGACAATACAGTGACAGTGAAAGGACCGCTGGGCGAACTGAGCCAAAAAGTAGACGCCGATATTACCGTAAAGGTGGAAAACAATCAGATGGTGCTGGAACGTCCCACCAACCAGATCCGTCATCGTTCGTTGCATGGATTGTACCGTGCCTTGCTGAACAACATGGTGACGGGCGTGTCCGTAGGCTTTACCACCCGGCAGGAATTGGTAGGCGTAGGCTACAGAGCGGAAGCCAAAGGGCAAATCCTCGAAATGAGTCTGGGATATTCGCATGATATCATGCTGGAGTTGCCCAAGGAAATCAAAGTAACCACCGTTACCGAGAAACGAGCTAACCCCATTATCACCCTGCAAAGCACCGACAAACAATTGCTGGGACAGGTAGCGGCAAAAATCCGTTCATTTCGTCCGCCTGAGCCGTACAAAGGCAAAGGTATTAAGTTTGTGAATGAACAATTGAGAAGAAAGGCAGGCAAATCTGCAAGTGCGAAATAATTTTAATGAAAATAAAAAATGGCATTAACAAAAATAGAAAGACGGGAGCGCATCAAGAAAAGAATCCGCAAGGTCGTTTCCGGAACGACAGAAAAGCCACGTATGTCGGTCTTTCGCAGCAACAACCAGATATATGTGCAACTAATTGACGATGCGGCAGGCGTTACCTTGTTGAGTGCGTCCTCTTGCTGTAAAGAAATAGCGGAACACAAGGGAAACAAAACCGATCAGGCAAAACTGGTCGGCAAACTGATAGCAGAGCGTTCCCTCGCGAAAGGCATCACCGGTGTGGTTTTCGATCGCAACGGCTACCTGTACCACGGGAGAGTTAAATCATTAGCCGACGCAGCAAGGGAAGGCGGACTTAAATTTTAAGTAATCATTATGTCAACAAGTATTCGTAAAGTAAAAACAGCCGATTTGGAGTTGAAAGACCGTTTGGTCAGCATACAGCGTGTTACCAAAGTCACAAAAGGCGGACGCACTTTCAGTTTTTCGGCAATTGTGGTAGTAGGCAATGAAAACGGTATCGTTGGCTACGGTTTGGGGAAATCCAACGAGGTGACTTCCGCCATTGCCAAAGGTGTTGAAGACGCCAAAAAGAACCTGATAAAGGTACCCATTCTGAACAAGACGCTACCCCACGAACAATCCGCTCATTACGGCGGAGCGACCGTATTCATGCGTCCTGCATCTCCGGGTACCGGCGTAAAGGCGGGAGGCGCCATGCGTGCAGTGTTTGAAAGCGTGGGCGTACACGATGTGCTGGCAAAATCGAAAGGATCGTCCAATCCGCACAATCTGGTGAAAGCCACATTTGAAGCATTGACGCAACTGCGTGACGCGCGTACCATCGCAAAACAACGCGGAATCAGTCTGGAACAAGTATTTAACGGTTAAAAATCAACGCAATGACAAAAATTCGTGTTACGTTAAGAAAAAGCCTTATCCATGCCGATAAACGGCAAAAAGCCACCGTAAAAGCGCTGGGGTTGGGAAAAATCAGTTCGTCGGTCGAACATGAGGGCACGCCGCAGATTTTGGGCATGGTGGCAAAGGTAAGCCATCTGGTGAGTGTAGAATAAAAACAGTAAAAAATAATTCAACGTATTTACACCAATGAATTTAAGTAATCTGAAACCGGCTAAAGGGTCGGTAAAACATCAAGGAAAACGGTTTGGACGCGGACAGGGAAGCGGAAAAGGCGGTACATCCACAAAAGGGCACAAAGGGCAGAAGGCAATCTCAGGGTATTCCCGCAAAGTGGGATTTGAAGGCGGTCAAATGCCTTTGCAACGCCGTTTGCCCAAGTTCGGTTTCAAAAACCCGTTCCGCAAGGAATATAAAGCTATCAATCTGGACGTGCTGGACGCTTTTGCCTTGAAAACAGACGTAACTTCCGTTGACGTGAGTGACTTGGTAAAAGCCGGACTCGCACCCAAAAACGCTTTGGTGAAAATATTGGGCAACGGGTCGCTGACCAAAAAATTAGACGTGAAAGCACACGCATTTTCAAATTCGGCAAAAGCAGCCATCGAAGCGTTGGAGGGAACCACAGTAATACTGTAACGGCATGAAGGCTTTATTTCAAACCATAAAGAATATCTGGAAAATCGAGGAACTGCGCGCGCGGATTCTGTACACGTTGGGGATATTGGTAGTGTACAGACTTTGTTCGTTTATCACCTTGCCGGGCATTGACCCCCTGAAATTGGAAGCATTAAGCCGTCAGACGGAAGGCGGTGTGATGGGTTTGCTGGACATGTTTTCCGGAGGAGCATTTTCCAATGCTTCCATTGTGGCGCTGGGTATCATGCCCTACATATCCGCCTCCATTGTTGTGCAGTTGCTGGGTATTGCAATCCCTTACTTCCAGAAAATGCAACGTGAAGGTGAAAGCGGACGCCGCAAAATTAACCAAATCACCCGCTATCTGACCATCATCATCCTAATTCTGCAAGCGCCGGTTTATCTGGTAAACCTGCAAAATCAGATACCTGCGGGCGCTTTCCTGCTGGGCGATACCTACGACCTGGCGGATAAGATCTTCCACACACTCATTCTCAGCAGCGGCACCATTTTCGTGATGTGGCTGGGCGAACGCATTACCGATAAAGGTATCGGCAACGGAATATCCCTGATTATCATGGTAGGCATCATTGCGCGGTTGCCATTGTCGCTGGTGCAGGAACTGAATATGCGGCTGGAAAATCAGGGGGGCGGATTGGTCGCTTTGCTGGTAGAAATAGTCATCTGGCTGATCGTAATCGGCGTATCCATCCTGTTGGTGCAGGGCACGCGCAAAATTCCCGTACAATATGCCAAACGTATCGTGGGCAACAAACAGTACGGCGGCGTACGGCAGTACATCCCTCTAAAAGTGAATGCCGCCGGCGTGATGCCCATCATTTTTGCTCAAGCGTTGATGTTTATACCGGTCACTGTTGCCGGATTCAGCGCAACAGGTGATTCCATGACCGGATTCCTATCGGCATTCACCGACATTACGGGATTCTGGTACAACGCCGTGTTTGCATTCCTCATCGTGATTTTTACCTATTTCTACACCGCCGTGACCATCAATCCGACGCAAATGGCGGAGGACATGAAACGCAACGAAGGGTTTATTCCGGGAGTGAAGCCGGGAAAGAAAACGGTGGAATATCTGGATTCCATTATGTCGCGAATCACTTTGCCGGGATCGCTGTTTCTGGCTTTTGTCGCCATTTTGCCCGCTTTTGCCAAGATTTTGGGCATCAGTTACCAGTTTGCACAGTTCTTCGGCGGCACCACCTTGTTGATTATGGTAGGCGTAGTGCTGGATACTCTACAACAAATAGAAAGCCATCTGCTGATGAGGCATTACGATGGATTGATGAAAAGCGGACGCATCAAAGGGCGTTCGGGAGTGTAAGCGCATGAGTGAAAAATATTCAAGGGCTGTCCGGCAGGGTAGCCCTTTTTTCATGAGTGGTTGTCCATTTCCGTAGAGAGGCGTTCCCATACCTCCATGCACTGTTGCAGTTCGGTTTGCAGACAGTGGTAGCGTTGCGACATGGCGTCTATTTCTTCGACGTCCAGATGTTCGGGAACGGACAGCAACTGTGCAGTGGCTTCCATTTCACGCTCAATGCGGGATATTTTCTCCTCCGTTTCGCTTATTTGTCCGGCTATTTTGCGAACTTGCCTATCCCATTCTTTTTTCCCGAGATAACTTTCTTTGGTGTCTTTTGTGGCGTCTTTGCGTTTTGCCGGTTCGATCGTCGGAGTTTCCCTCCTGTCCAAATCTCGCAAATCCGCTATCCGTTTCTTCTGCAGAAAATCATAGATACCGCCGGTATATTCTTTCATGCCGTGATCGCGAAATTCGTATACCTTGCTCACCAATCCGTCCAAAAAATCGCGGTCATGCGAAACGACAATCAGCGTTCCGTCATATTTGAGCAACGCCTGTTTAAGAATCTCTTTCGAGCGGATGTCCAGATGGTTGGTCGGTTCGTCGAGCAGCAGCAGATTGTACGGTTCGAGCAGTAGTTTGACCATCGCCAGCCGCGACCGCTCGCCGCCCGAAAGGACTTTTACTTTTTTGTCTATCTCGTCGCCGCGAAAAAGGAAAGCGCCCAGCAAATCGCGGATTTTCGCGCGAATGTTGCCCACCGCCACGTTGTCAATAGTCTGGAAAACAGTGAGATTTTCATCCATGATTTCGTCCTGATTTTGTGCGAAATAACCTGTCTTGACATTGTGTCCGACAGTAACCGTACCTTGTTCGTGCGGCACTTCGCCCATAATGATTTTCGACAGCGTGGATTTTCCTTCTCCGTTTTTTCCGGCAAAAGCCACCTTTTCACCGCGATGTATTTTAAAATCAATACCGTCAAGTATCAATTTGTTGCCGTATCGCTTCACGAGCGATCGCGTTTCCACTACAACCGTTCCCGAACGCGGCGCAGCGGGAAACCGCACATGGATGGCAGACAAATCCTCGTCTTCCACCTCAATGCGTTCCACCTTTTCCAGCTGTTTGATGCGCGACTGCACCTGCACCGCTTTGGTCGCCTTGTAGCGGAAGCGTTCGATGAACTCTTCCGTATCCTGAATCATTTTTTGCTGGTTGCGGTACGCCGCCAGTTGCCCTTCGCGAAATTCCTTGCGCAGCTCAAGATATTGCGTGTAGGACGCCTTGTAATCGTAAATTTTGCCCAATGAGATTTCTACCGTTCGTCGCGTGACGTTATCCAGAAAAGCGCGGTCGTGCGATACCAACACCACCGCTCCCGAAAAATCTTTCAAAAAATTCTCAAGCCATTGTATGGATTCAATATCGAGATGATTGGTGGGTTCGTCCAGCAGCAGCAGACGAGGGCGCCGCAGCAGCACTTTCGCAAGTTCGATCCTCATGCGCCACCCCCCGCTCAGTTCCGAAGTCTGCCGGTTAAAGTCGGACAGCGAGAAGCCAAGCCCCATCAGTGTTTTTTCCACATCCGCGTCAATATTGTTCCCGCCAAGTATCACATGTCTTTCGTTAATATCCGTCAACCGGTGTATCAGGTTCAGGTACGCCTCCGAATCATGATCGCTACGTCCGGCAATGGCACGGGTAAGACGATCCATTTCGTCTTGCAGTTTCAGAATACGGTCAAAAGCCGTCCTCGTTTCTTCCACCACCGTTTTTCCGCTCCGGTGAACCATCTGTTGCGGAAGATAACCCACCTCAACATTCTGCGGGATATTGACCGTCCCTGACGACGCTTCCTGCAACCCTGCAAGGATTTTCAGCAATGTGGATTTCCCCGCGCCGTTCTTCCCGACCAACCCTATCCGGTCTTTCGGATTGACGACAAAGGTGATGTTGCCGAACAAATCCGTACCGCCGAACGATACGGTTAACTGATTGACTGAAACCATTGACTGAAACAAAATTTGTATAAAACGCCGCAAAGATACAAAAATAACGGCTCAACCGACCTGACAGGATCGTCGACCTGCGGTGAGGGAAATATAGCCTTTCAGGCAAGCTTTACAGGTAAAAAATTCCTGCTTCGCACAGGGCTTCTTTTTACCTTAAAACGATATTTCCATTTATTTGCAAATGACTTGTTTTAAATAGTTTATGATGTTTCCCGCCTGAAAAATCACAGAAAAAATGTTTTTTTTATGAACAAGTTGATGTTGATTGTTGTATATTTGCAAAAAATAGTATCCGCATCAAAGGGTATCCTTTGCATGAGGGATTTTATCATGTACACCATGAAGTATTTTGTTTCTTTTTGTGTCGTTTTTTTGTCTGTAGCGGGCGTCATGTCTGCATTCGGACAGGAGGATGATACGCCTGTTTCCGGAAAACGTACGAAAAAATCTTTTACTACTACTACCTGTGGCTGGGGTGTGGATTTATCCGCCGTTCCCGAAACATGTCCGGACAACGACGACGGACAAATCAGGATAAAGATAACGGGCAGTGTTGCACCTTACGATCATTTCATAGTGACACTCAACGGAGCGTACCAGCCGTGGGATGACACAAACTCGGATTTGTTAATTATCTCCGCTGTGAGTGCGGGTACTTACGATGTGAAGGTGACAGACAGCAACAGTGAGTGTAAAATCGAAGAAACCATAGAGGTGGACGAACCTACGCTGATTATCACACTGATAGATCAAAAAAATCTCTGCCCGGGTACCACCCAAACAGGGACGATTACCATTGCTACATCGGTGGACAATCAGCCGAAAACAGAAGCCTGGTACTGGAGTCATTCCGTACATACATCCGGCAACTATCAGGGAATCCAGCCGACAAACACCAAAGCATTAGAGGAAGGAATGTACAAAATCGTCCTGACGGATGGCGCGGGATGCACAACGTTTTATGAAACGGAAATATACAAACTGCAACCGTTCGCAGGGACGCCGCAAGTCGAAAACATCCTTTGCCATAAAGACAATTCGGGGATGATTACCATCAATAACTTAGACGGCGGCACCATTATAAACGGCGTTCATAATGGCGATTACATGTTCGGACTGAGAGATTCCGGCGGAACGATTTATACGGGATCGGACAATCCCATCACGGGATTGCCTGCAGGCGAATTTATACTTAGGATAGGAGAGAGCGACCCCGCCTCTGCCCGTTGTTACATCGAAATGGCGGTGACCATAGACAGTACCGATTTGAAGAAAAATCCACCTGTAGTAAATCCTTTCGACGTCACTGATTGTAAAGACGGCAAAGACGGTCGGATTAACATCAGAATGTCTAATCCGACAGGTGTTTATGCGTGGATATGCGTTGCTCCCGACGGCACGGAACAAAGAGGCGATTTTGTGCTCAACCCGCCGCTTCTTCCGCTTCCCGCCGCCCGTGTGGACAGTCTTGCCGCAGGCGACTACCGTGTGGTGGTGTACGAAACATCCGATCCCTCCTGCATATCCGACACACTCGCCGTGACGATAGGCACACCGGGTCCTATGACCGCATCTCCAACTTACGCTCCTCAACCGTATTGTATCGGAAGATTCGACGGAATGGCTACGGTGACCATACAGAAAGGCGTTGCCCCGTTCACCATAAACAAAGTGCTTAGCAGCCCGTGGTATGCGGCAAATCCCGACACGCTGGTGTATCCGACAGGCCCCGTCGGCAACGGTTTCACAATAGAACACATCACAGGAGGCACTTACGAAGTGGTAATTTCCGATTCGAAATCGTGTACGGACACCGTGTTGTTGGAAATGGAAGTGCTGCACGAAGATGCGGCGGTAATTGACCTCACCCCCTTAGATCCCGTTTGTGCAGACGGCATTACCGAACTCGGCAAAGTAAAAATTGACATCGTTCAACCACTACTGCCGGGCACATGGACATTCACATATTTTGTGAACGGTACGGATTCGGTCACGATTGCCGACAGAAGTTACACCATCAAAAACCTGACGCCTTCCACTTATGAAATGGCGGCAAGAATCATCACTTCCTCCGGAAATCCCGATGAAGAGGGCTGTCTGGATACCGCCACGGTAACCATCAATGCGCTGGAACAGCCGGAAATAACGCCTCTGGACGAACAAAAACCTTCTTGTGTGGGTAAAAACGACGGACTGTTTCAATTTTCCGTGACCGCATCCGCCCCGAATTATCAATATCTGCTGACCGACAAGGATGAAAGCGATCCGCCCGTTATTCCTGTTATTCCTGGCAACAAATGGTTGGACGGCACTTCCGGAACAGGTACAATAAAGGTGGATACGGTCACCATCCGCTATGAAATGACCGGCCCTTACGAAGGTCAGTTCTCCGGTCTGGCAAGCGCTTATTATTACCTGTGGGTATTGGACAAAACATCCGACTGTCGCTGGTTGAAATATCCGCTGGATATGACCGTGGAGCAAGAATTGACGCTGGGACTGGATACCATCCTCCATGTGAAAGATTTGAGAGCGTGCGTGGTAGAATTTGACATCAAACTGACCGTTGGCGGTGAAGGCGAAGCGCCCTACACCTACGAAATGCGCAAACCATTCTCCATTGTGCAACCCGCCGATTCCATATTCATCAATGTGGCGGAAGGAGATTCCGAATTCAGGGTGACGGACAATCGCGGATGCAGTATCGACACTGCCTATCATTTGGTATTCCCTAAAAAAGTACACATTGCCATCCTGGACTCCTCCACGCTGATCTGCAATCAGGATACGGGACATATCCGCTTGACCGATCTCAACGGGGGCAATAACCGCTATAACTATCAATGGAAACAGGACGATAACGTCATTGCCGAATCCGAATTGCTGGACGGTGTAATGGCAGGAAAATATACGGCGCATGTAACCGATTCAACCGGTATTTGTGCTGTGGATACCCTTTTTGATCTGGAAGCCAAACACTACGTGATATCGGAAATTAAAGAGCGGTACGGCAAGAATGTTTTCTGTCCGGATGAACTGTTTGTGTTGGACGGCAAAATCTCCTATTCTCTTCCTCCGACGCGGGATACCGTAGAAATAGCGGGTTTCGATGCCAATGTTTCCGCCAAATGGCATTGGACGTTAGTTACGGAGGATTCGCTGAATTTTTTCCCCGAAAAATCATTGTCCCGCAAAGCGGTTGAGGGAAACGTGCGATTGAAGGCATCTTATGCATTCGGTGACGGCGTTACGTGTACTTCATCAGACACTTTCGCGATAACGGTCAAGTCTGTGCCCGTTCTCTCTTTCCTTTCGGAAGACAGCATTATACGGATTCCGGAAAACGATATTTTCCGGTTGGAAACGGAGGCAAGCGGTTTTGCGGAAGACGGCATTGTGTGGACAAGTTCTCCCACACGTTATGCGGATGAATTGTTGGAATTTCCTGACCCGCAGCCTCAGGCATTACTGATATCACCGCAACACCCCGACAGGAGATACCTCGTAAAACTCACACTCACTGCGCCTGTGGACGAAAACGGCAACGCCGGATGTTCTGTCAGCGACTCCGTTTATGTGGACACGGCATTCGAGTTTTTCATCCCCAACGCTTTTACGCCCAATGGTGATGGTGTGCACAACGAATGGAAATTCTATCCCATGGATGACTACCGGCGGTTCTATACCGTCAGTGTGGTGATATTCAACCGTTCGGGCGTGGCAGTGTACGAAAGCAAAGACTACGGCAATGATTTCGACGGACGGAGCGGCGGTAAGGATTTGCCCGTCGGTACGTATTATTATGTGGTCAAACTGATAGATAAAAAGCATCAAGCGCCCGACGAAGTTTTCACCGGTTCAGTCACCATCATCAGGTAACGGATAAATGAACAGTAAAATGAAGAAATATATTTTCCTGTGGATGTGTGGATGTTTGTGGCTCGGTTCCGAAGCCCTGGCACAACAGATTCCCGTGGCAACGCTGTTTGTGGAAGACCAGTTTTTGTTCAATCCGTCGGTGGCAGGCACCGACGACGGATTCAAAGTGCGCATGGACAACCGTTTTCAATGGATGGGATTTGTCGATGCCCCCATCACCAATATTTTGAGCGCTTACGGACCTCATAAAAAACGCAATATCGGTTATGGCGGCACGGTGGGTTACGATGCCGCCGGTCCTTCCGGAAAATTCACCATGAACGGTTCATTTGCCGCAAATTTCGCATTGGGTGGCGCAACACGTCTTTCCACAGGCATCAGTTTCGGCTTTCTGCAATATCGTGTGGACGGCACGCAACTGGAACTGGATTCCCCCAATGACCCCGATAGGCAAGAGGATGATTACGCGCCGGCGACAATGATGTCGACTTTTCTGCCCGACGCTGGAGCGGGAGTGTACCTGTACCATCCCAACTGGTATATGGGTTTTTCGGCATTACAACTGTTCAACAACAATATTAAACTGAGCGGGCAGGACAGCAAGCGCAACCGGCTGAAAACGCATTTCTACGGTATAGCAGGGTATCGCATATTTTTGGGCGAAAATTGGATGCTGGAGCCTGCCGTCCTTGTCAAAAAGGTGGAAGCAATGCCGTTGCAACTGGACATCACCGCAAGGGTAATGTTCGGAGGACAGTTCTGGGGTGGCGTAGGCACCCGCAATACGTTCAAATCGTTTGAAGATTTGTCGTTCATGGTGGGATATATCCATCAGAAACGGCTGAATATAGGCATTTCCTACGATTATTCCACCTCGCCGGTACAGCAATACACCTCCGGCACTGTTGAACTTGTAATCGGTTACAATTTCGATGCTATCCGCAGCAGGGACGAATAGAAAAGAAGGCGCGTTATCCTTGTCGGCGTGTGCAAGAGTCCTGTTTTGCGCAATGGATCAGCGTCGCCAACGTGAAAAAAGTGGGCATCAATTACCGCCCCTGCAACCGGATCATTGCCGGACTGAAAAATGCCACGCTGAAAAAAACGTAGTTCTCCTGATAAGTTGCGCAACTCTTCGCTGAAACCTGCGCAACTTTTGTA